>JANQQY010000361.1 GCA_028284845.1 Spirochaetales bacterium | reverse complement strand
TCGGTTCCGGATGCGACGCGGCCAAACAGGCGAAGCTTTAGGAGGAACCGATCGGACGGTCCTCGACGAGGTCAACATGGACGCTCGATTCTGGAAGTGGGCAGCAGTGATCGCACTCCTGGTTGTCTTCTCTCTTGCGGTTCGACTGGGTCACACCGCACTCGTTCGCGCTCTTGACTCCACCGGGGCGACGCTCGCATTCCTTGGGGCGGCAGGAGTTGTGGGGGCAGTCGAGGTCGTGGTAGCCGGGCGGATGTTCAGGTAGTGGATTGAGCGACGGCGGCTTCCACGGTAGTGTGGGGGTCTGTGGAATCACGAGATCGTCTTCCCTACGCGATGCTCCTCATTGTCTTGGCCGGCACAACCATCCTCGCCTTTGCCCTCGCACCACCGGCTGAGGTCGTACGCGGGTTCTTCAGGCTGCAGGTCACACCGGCCCGATTGCTCTCTGATTTCACCAGCTCCGAAGGTGAAGGTGCGGCCCTACTCAATGCCGCGGTCGTTGCGGGGCTCAGTCTTCTTCTGGTGCGGATCTCCGGTATCAGGCTCTCCGGGCCAACGATCGCCGCGGTGTTCACCATTCTTGGGTTCGGCCTCTTTGGCAAGACGCCGCTCAATACAGCGCCCATTGTTCTGGGAACCTGGATCGCGGCACGAATTGCCGGCAAACGTCTCCGTGACTATATCCTGATCGCGATGTTCGGCACGGCACTCGGTCCTATTGTGACGTTGGTTGCCTTAGAACTCGGCCTCGCGCTCGCTCTTGGGTGGGCCGTTGCACTTGGCGGCGGTATCCTCACCGGCATTCTCCTTCCTCCAGCGGCGATCGCGATACTTCGCCTTCACCAGGGATACAGCCTCTACAATGTTGGCTTGACGACCGGCTTCCTTGGTCTCTTTGCGGCTGCACTTGCATTTGGTCGCCAGTCACAGCCACCAGGCCTTGCCATCTGGAACGTTACACCGTCAGTCGGGCTCGTGCTTTTGATACCAGGGATTTCATTGCTTCTGATTGTTGCTGGGATTGTTGCCGGCGACAAGCAGACCTTCGCGGGCCTTGGAGTTCTGATTACCCAACCGGGACGCCTGCCGTCGGACTTCATGGACGTTTCCGGCACCTCCTCGGTGTTGGTCAACATGGGGGTGATGGGACTCTTGTTCTGGGGCTATTCGATGGCGGTAGGGGCACCGCTCAATGGACCTGTCCTTGGTGGGATCTTGACCGTGATGGGGTTTGCCGCCTTTGGGAAGCACCCTCTGAACACCTGGCCTATCGTTGCCGGTGTCGTCGTCGCCGCGCTCGCCTTTGGTCATGAGCTCGCGGCACCTGGAGTCATCCTCGCGGCACTCTTTTGTACCACCCTCGCTCCCATTGCCGGGGAGTTTGGAATCCACGTCGGATTCATCGCCGGCTTTTTACACTTGCTCATCGTGCTTCGCTCCGGCGCATGGCACGCCGGACTGACCCTCTACAACAACGGGTTCGCGGGCGGGCTAACCGCTGCGCTTATTGTCGCCGTCATCGACTGGATTCGCTCGAACCGGCCGGAGCGTGTGGTGTCGCGGCGTGGTAGCTACCAGGATACCCATGGGGAGGACCAATGAATCGACGAGAGTTTGTCGGGCAGCTCATCTCGGAGATGACTCACTATGTGCTCGACGCCGATCCGCAGCGGATGGTCATTTCTTTGCACCAGGAGTCTGACGGTCTCCATCTCGCGGTGCTCGACAGCGTCGTGCGAACGGAGGACGAACTCGATTCGATTCGCTCCTCGCTCAACCAGACGCGGCGCCCGGAGCTTGCCGGCTACTATGCAAGCCTGGCGGGCTACGACAGCCTTGGGTCGGCTCGTCTGAATCTGGTTGGCTGGCAGGTCAAGGGCGCGGATGTGAGTGTCAGTGACAGCGGCACAAAGATCGATATCTGGCTGGGTGGTGACCAATTCGACAGCTCAAGCTTCTCAATTGATGACAACGAGAAGTAGAGCGGGGCTGATCAGCCCCAGCCGGCACCAATCGGGACATGGGCTCCCGAGTGCGGCCACTCTTGATTGATTCGCATCGCGGCGAGCTTGCCGCTGATCATGCTCATCGTTGTCCCGGTACCCGGAACCGTGTAGTGCCCGGCGTAGTAGAGGTTCTTTAGCTTCTTACTTCGGTTCATCGGTCGGAAGTAGGCCGTTTGGAAGAGGGTCTGGCCGAGCCCAAAGGCCGTGCCCTCGTGTGAGTTGTAGTCACTCTTGAACTCGCGGATCGACATACTCTCCTTGAACACGATCGCATCGCGATAGCTCTCACCGGTGAGCGCTTCCATCCGGTCAATCACTCGATTGAAGTAGCGCTCGCGCAGATCGTCTTCGTCATCCAGCCCGATCGCCGATGGCACCAGGATAAACATCGCCTCCTGACCCGGGGGGGCGCAGCTTGGGTCGGTGATGGAGGGAAGATGCAGGTAGAAGAGCGGGTCGGCCGGCCAACGCCTCTCTCCGTAGACCGCGTCGAAGTGATCGTTCCAGTCGGTGTCGAAGAAGAACGTGTGATGTGCAAACTCGGGTAGCTTCCGATTAAAGCCGACGTAGTAGTTGAGGACGGCCGGGGCGAAGGTTCGATTCCCCCACTTCTCGAGCGGCATGCTCCGATCGCCCGGCTGGAGCAGGCTGTTCTCAACGTGAACGTAGTCGGCATTCGCGACAATCGCATCGGTCTGAATCTCGTCCTCATCGATCCCGCTTCGCAAGAAGACGCTCTGAGCCTGACCGTTCGATCCCCGAATGCTGGTGACTTCGGTATTAAAGACGAACCGTACCCCCTTGCTCTCCGCGACCTCCTGCATCGCCCTGACTACGCGACCAAAGCCGCCGTCCGGGTACCAGGTACCCAGGCCAAAGTCGATGTAGTTCATCAGGGTGTAGATCGCCGGAGTCTTCGCCGCATAGCTCCCCAGGAACACCACGGGGAATTCGAGAATCTTCTGGAGATACGGGTGCGAGAAGTAGCGCTGGATGAGCGTTCGGTAGCTCTTGAAGAGATTGAGCCGACGCAGGTTGCGGACCAGTGAACCGTTGATCATGTCGAGGGGCGAGTAGAAGTTCCGGTAGATGAAGCTCGACATGGCGAACTCGTACTTCCTGCGCGCCTGATCAACAAACGCTTCGAGCTTCGCACCGGCCCCCGTCTCGTAGCTTTCAAAGACGCGTTTCGCATCCTCGAAGTTCGCGGGTACCGTTACCTCGTTTCTTGATTCCCCGGCGAGACTCTCGCCGTAGAACACCTTGTAGCTCGGATCCACTCGATGGATTGCGTAGTAGTCCTCCCTCCGGACCCCCATGTCGCGAAACCATCGATCGTGCTCTTCAGGCATCCAATACCAGCTGGGGCCCATGTCCATCGTGAACCCGTCGCGGCTGAGAATGCGTGCCCGTCCGCCGACCCACGAGTTTTTCTCATAGACCGTGACGTCATAGCCGGCCTGGGCGAGGTAGGCCGAGGCTGAGAGCCCCCCAAAACCCGCTCCAATCACCACAACGCGCTTTCCAGCTCCTGACATCAGATCCTCCGCGCCGCTCGCAGACGAGGGCATTGTGAAACGGTATGTCTGCGAGACTCTGCGGTCAACAGAGCCTGCGACGTGTCACGAAGCTTTTGGTCGCTCATCTACCGACTAAGCGTGTCGCGCGCCCATTTGGCCCGGATGAATTCCTCCGGGTTGCCTCCGCGGTCTGGATGGTGTTCAAGGCTGAGCCGCCGGTAGGCGCCCGCGACCAGCGATGGGGCAGGCGGTCGTGGTGGGAAGAGGGTAGAGCTCTCGCTGACCTGCCCACCATCCGGAATCAGTCTCAGGATGTACAGGGCCATGATCCGTTCTCTGAATTCGCTCCCGAGTCGTGGGTAACGCTTGGAAAGGGCGGTGAGGTGTGATCGGAAGCTCTCGAACCAAGCGTCAGATTCGAATCGGAGGTACTCCCCGGCTCGCTTCTTGGTCCGCGGGTAGAGATCGCCCTCCCAGAGTGGGGAGCGCCCGGCGGCGTTGAGCGCGCGTTCAAGGTGGCCAAGGTAGCGCACCATGGCTATCTCGCGCTCCGGAAGCGACCGCATCGCCGATTGAATCCATCGGCGCCGCTCCTCGGCTTGCTGGGCTCGCCGTCGTCTGTACTCGCTCTTTGTGGCCAGGAAGAGTGGAAAAAAGGGGTCCTCTGGGAGCCGATAGGTCCGGTAGAAGTTCGACAGGTGGTGCGGGGCGAGCGTGGCCTCGTTCAAGAGGCGGTAGGCACGTGCCGGGATTCGCGCCGAACGGAGGGCGGGCGAGGAGAGATAGTGGTCGCGCATCGCCCGGTAGGTCTCGATCTTGGCAATTGTCTTTGGCTGCCTGGCTATGAGGTACCCGAGCGTGTAGAAACGGCTCGACCGTCTGCGACGTGCCATCGTCTATGGTCGAACTCGCTCCATCGCCGCGAGTACGGCGTTCACCAGTTCGTTGATATGCGGGCTTGTTCGCTTGAGATTTGGATGGTGCGCGATCAGCTCCGCACCGCGGCGCATGCCCTCATGGAAGCTGATGCGTTGGGCGAATCGCGGGACCAGGCGTTTGACCTTGCTGTTGTCAAACGTCACGCTGTGCGCCTTGTCGCCAACCAGTCCCGGGCCAAGATTGGCATCAAAGCGAGCGAGGACCTCGCTCGGAACGTGGACGATCGTCGGCTCGACCCCAAATGCGAGACCGATGGTGCGGTGAATCTCGTCCCACGTCGGCGACTCATCCCCCGTGATATGAAAGGTTTCACCAATCGCTGCCGGATGCCCCAGCAGCCCAACGAACCCAACCGCGAAATCCTTGGTATGGGTAATGGTCCACAATGAGCTACCGTCCCCATGAACAACGATCGGCTTTCCTTCCAGCATCCGCTGTGGATAGGTGAAGTCGTGACCGATTGTTGTTGGGAACCAGCCGGTCTGATAGGTGTGGCTCGGCCGAACGATCGTCATGGGGAAGCCCTGCTCCTCATACTCGCGCGTCAAGATCCGCTCGCAGGCTATCTTGTTCTGCGAATAGGTCCAGAACGGGTTGAAGGCCGGTGTACTTTCGGTGATGACGTGGTGCCGAACCGGCTTGTGATAGACACTCGCAGAGCTGATAAAGACGAACTGTTGTGTGCGGTCCCTGAACAGCCTGAGATCGGCCTCGATATGTTCCGGAGTGAAGGCGATCCAGTCAACCACCACGTCGAAGTGCTGATCTTTGATCAGGTGCTCGACCTCTTCGTGGTTCCTGACGTCACCAATAAGCGTTTGAACCTCGTCCGGTGTGCTCCCGACTGAGTTCCCACGGTTCAGATGTACTACTTCGATGCCCTCGCGAATCGCCTCAAGGGTACAGTCAGTTGATATGTTGCCGGTTCCGCCAATAAAGAGGACGCGCATAGGATCTCCTTGAGAGGACCGACGTCCAACCCTACTGGGGCCTGATGCCTCGCCTACGTCGCGACAGACTCGAACATGTAGGTGGCGCTCGACTTCCAGCCGGGCACCGCTCGTCGCTCGAGCTCGTTGACCACGTAACCCGCGTTGGACTCGACCGGATGCCATTCGACCCAGACGCTCATCTCGCGAATCACGAGCACCGCAAACCATGCGCCACCTGAGGCGTGGAACCCGGTCGCTCCCGGATTGAGGATGCCACGACTCCCGTCGAATTGCCAGATCCTCTGGTGGATGTGACCAAAGCAGACAATATGGCCGTGGTTCACGCCAAAGCGCGAGTAGTAGCTCTGAGTGTCGTCGCCAAGGAACTCGTCGCTCACTCGATTATCGCGAAGCAAGAAGTGCTGGAATCGAACGTGCCACTCGTCAACCAATGAGTCCACCAAAGGAGGAAGGCCGGCAAGGAGCGCCAGGTGATCTGCACCCAATTGAGATGCGGTCCAGTTCATGTGTGCCCGGATGTCGTCGGGGAGTTTTGCGTCGACTTCCGGCGTGAGTCCCAGAATAGGGTACTCGTCGTGGTTGCCACGAATCATCTCGACGCCTTCGGCGATCAGGAAATCGATGGTCTCTCCCGGCCACGGGCCCAAATCGATCGCGTCACCAAGGTGGACAATGCGATCACAGGCGTGCATCCGAGCTCTACGGACAGCCGCTTCCGCGAACGGCAGGTTGGCGTGCAAGTCTGAGAGTATGGCAATGCGCATGTAGCCCCCTGCTCTAGCTTCGGCAGATTTCCGGGCTGAGTGTGAACAACGAATGTGACGGTTTTGTGACCATCTGATCGTGTCACCGAGGTCGGCGAGTTGTGATTCGAGCGTAACTTTTTGTTGACGGCTCGGAAAACCCGTTCTACGATGGTATTTGTTAGTAGAAATCTACTAACAAATAACTGTGGGAGTTGCCGTGGCACTGCCGACGGGCGAGAGAGCCAGCTACAATTACTACCGAGTCCTCAGGAGCATCTGGCAGAGCGACGGTGTGAGCCGCTCCGATCTTGCTTCTTCCCACGAGCTCGACAAGACGACGATCAGCCAGATCGTCTCGCAGCTGGCGGACCAGGGGCTGGTCCAAGTGCTCGACATCGACACGTCGAATCCGCGCCCGGGACGGAAATCGGAGTTGCTGAATGTGGATCCCAGCTGGGGGGTCGTGGTAGGCATCGAGATCCGGCCGGACGGCATCAACGCCTGCGCGACCGACATGCACGGCACCATCGTCGCCACGCACCACCACCGGCAGGTCGTTGAACGCGCGAATCTCCGAACCTCGTTCTTGAAAAGCCTTGAGAGCATTCAGGCCGACGATCGAGTCGACGGGCGGACGCTGGTCGGCGTCGGATGCGCGGCGACGGGCCTCGTCAACCGATCCGCACGCACCATTCACCGTTCGATACCGCTCAACATTCACGATCCCTACGATTTTGGTTTGGATATCGCTGCCCAGATTCCGGTGCCGGTGCTCATCGACAATGACGCGAACGCCTGCGCCTGGGGACAGCTCGTCCATGGCGGCGCCGAAGTCCCGAGCAACTTCCTCTTTGTGCTCATCGAATTCTTGAGCGCACCTACCCGCCACATGTACGGCGGCGACGTTGGCCTTGGGCTTGGATTCGTCATTGGAGACTCGGTCTACTACGGTACGAGCGGTGCGGCGGGGGAGTTCCGAAGCGTCTTCTGGCATCCGGGGTATACCAATCAGTTCAGCATTCCCGACAACGAGGCGCACGACATTCTAGACCGTCCCGACGTCCTTCCGCGTCTGGTCGATGAACTTGCGGCGAACGTCGCACTCTTTGCGAACTCGCTTGATTTGGGTGCGATCTACATTGGCGGCGATGTGGCGCCCATCAAGGAGCTGCTTATTGGCTCATTTGAGTCGGCGATCAACAACAATTGGCCCTACGATGCGCCTGGACGCGCGCGGGTCGAGCTCTCGACTCTTGAGGGCGACATCGTGAGCTCCGGCGCCGCAGCGATGGTGCTCGAACACATCTTTGCCGAGCCCGCACACGCGTCCGGTCTGAAAGATCAGAACTACATCTGGAGAACCATTTTGTCCGCCCGTGGATCGCAGCACCGTTCG
>JANQQY010000359.1 GCA_028284845.1 Spirochaetales bacterium | reverse complement strand
AATCCAGCAAGACGTCTTTCTCTTCGGAGACACCATCCGAAACAACATAGCGCTCGGGCTCGACCTCTCCGACGAACGTGTCCGGGAAGTAGCGACAATGGTCCAGGCCGACAGCTTCATCGAGCGTCTCCCTCAAGGCTACGACACGAGGCTGACCGAGGGTGCGACGAACATCTCCACCGGCGAACGCCAGCTGCTGAGTTTCGCTCGGATTCTCGCTCACGATCCGCGAATCATCATCATGGACGAGGCAACCGCAAACATCGATACAGAGACGGAGCAGTTGATTCAGACGGCTGTGGAACGAGTCATGCGGAATCGGACGGCACTGGTGATCGCCCACCGTCTCTCAACGATCAAGAATGCCGATCAGATTCTCGTGCTTTCAGAGGGCAGGCTTGTGGAGGCGGGAACGCATGCGGAACTCATCGCAAACGCCGGTCTCTACTTCAACCTCTACCGGCTGCAGTATCAGGATTCCTGATCGACAGGTTGTTCTTCTCTGTGCAGCGTCCAGCGCTGGGTCTTGGGATTCTGGCGGATCTGATTCGAGGGAACACGCAGGTTCATCCCGTCGCCCTCGACTTGGATGGTGTCGTTGAGAACGTTCACCTCGGTGACACGCATGAGCACTTCGCCGTGCTTCACCCGCGCGCCAACATTCGGAAGACCACGCTTCGCATCCCGATAGAAGTCGTACTCGTACTCAAGACAGCACAAAAGGCGCCCGCACGGACCTGAGATCTTCATTGAGTTGAGAGAGAGGCCCTGGGTCTTGGCCATCTTGATGGAGACCGGCTTTAATCGATCGCTCACCGCATTGCAGCAAAGAACGCGGCCGCAGACGCCGAGCCCGCCAACCATTCGTGCCTCGTCGCGGACGCCAATCTGCCGCAGCTCGATTCGAAGACGAAACTCGTGCACGAGGTCTCGGACCAGGTCGCGGAAGTCTACTCGGGATTCGGCGGTAAAAAAGAACACCAGTCGTGGCTCGTCGAGTACAAAATGCGCTCGGACCAGCGCCATGTTGAGACCGTGTTGTTGGGCCCGCTCGCGGCAGATTCTGAGCGCATCATCGGCCTTGGCTTCATTCTCGTTGTAGCGATCAACGTCTGCAGGCGTGGCAACACGCTGAATCTGCACGGGATCCCCATAGGAGTCGCTCGCCGGATCAACCGGGCCTACGACCCTGGCAAGATCGCGTCCGTAACGAGTTGGGATGATGACATAGTCACGGCAGCTGAGCGAGACGCCTTCGGCGACGGGCGCGACGTGAGTCTCTCCGGTCTTCGCTACCCGGACAAGAACGCGCTGTTCTCCGTCTCCTACTATGTTGAACCTGGATGCACATGATCCCATTGCCACGGCTCCTCCTAATGCTTCAGGTCGATGAGCATCCCATTGATCTCGTCAACACGCGCGAGCAGATCCAGCTGCGACGCTTGAGCCGAAATCATCCCTGCTGCGAGTTGCTCCAGTTTGGCATCTATCACCTGGATGAGGGAATAGCGCTTTCTTCGGTGAATCGTGGAGCCGGACGTCCGCTCCTCCACCGTAATGCTTGTTCCCACGACGGCAGTCATAAACGAGCGAACCGCCGCACGATAGTCGGCGAACGCCTTTGTATCCTTCTGCCGCTTCAGCCGGTCCCCGGCTGCGAAGACCGCATCGAGCAAGGTGCCAGCTTCTTCATCTGAAATCGGCTCGACATCCGACGCAAACTCAGTATCCGAGATCACCTCGGAGAACTCGCGACTGCTTGAACTCTGGGACCGTTTACTCGATTCCTTGCGCCGAATCTCTCTCCGATAGCTGAAGAACCCGTCGCCGCTTACTCGTTCCATTGATTGGCGCCACCACGACCAACAGCAACGGCCTCACGTCGTTCAGAGGACTCGGATTCCCGCCGAGCAACCGTCTCCATGAGGAGCTTCTTCCGAACGTCTGCCTTCTGAGAGCTCGGTTGTGCAGCATCCTGGTTCACATTCAGCCGGCCGCTGAACAAGACTCCGCTCTCCGCAATAAGCCGAGGCGTTCGTATCGTAGCGAGAACCACCGAAGACGAGAGCAACACCACCTTCTCTGAGGCGCTGATTTCACCTCTGAAGAGGCCACCAATGACGACGGTACCGGCTTCAATCATGCAATCGGCCCTACCACCCTGACCAACGATGACCCGCCCGAGGGTCGAGACAGAGCCCGAGAAGTCACCGTCGATCCGCATCAGCCCACTAAGCTCGATGTGGCCTCTGAGGAAGGTGCCGGAACCTACGATTGAATTGATTGTGGAATCGTCAGTCGAGCGCGCGACGGCCATCAGCTACCGGGTCCTGGTCCGCCTGTTGAAATCGGGAGTGGAAAGCTTGAGGAAGTAGGCGGGATCGATGTTCTCTGTGCCGATCCAGATCTGGAAATCGAGGTGTGATCCGGTAGAGGTGCCTGTGTTTCCCATCGTACCAAGCGTCTGTCCCTGTACGACCTCATCGCCGGGATTGACGTTCACACGCAGCATGTGGCCGTACTTCGTCTTGAATCCGTACGGATGGTCGATCTCTACAAAACCGCCGTACCCGCTGATCGTGTCAAAGCCGGAATCCGTCACAACACCGTTGGCGGCCGCCACGATCGGCGTGCCGGCACTATAGGCGATATCTATGCCCTTGTGCATATACCAGACACCATCGATAGGGTGAATGTTCGGTCCGAACTCCATTGTTACGATTCCACGCCCGTTGATGACCGGCCAGAAGTTCGGAATATCGCTCATCAGCTGCTGTTGCAAGTCGAGGACGTCCGCGATATCTGCCAGCGGTCCCATTGCGGTGCGAAGCGACGCAATGACCCGATCGAGGTCCTGGAGTTCCTGTAACTCCCCGCTGGGAGCCTGGTCGAGGTCGAGGAGTGAGGCAAGGTCTCCGCCTGCGACCGGAGTTCCTTCGCGGCCCGGACCGTCGATGTCCAAGCGCTGAACGGTGCCGCTCAACGTGGCCTCGAACTCGTCCCATACTTGAAAAAACTCACCGAGTTCGAGTCGGACCTGCTCAAGGCTCGCCTCCGCCTCTTCCAGTCGCGAACCGGCCTCGTTCGCCAGACGATCGGTACCGGTGAAGACGGTCGCAAGATAGACGAAGCCGCCAACGATCGCCACGGCAATCACGACGGCAAAGACAAGCGCGTAAGTATTCAGCTGGAGATTAAAGACGCGCTTTTCCGAGTGAGGTATCAACATCACCGTAAAGCGCTGGCGGCCCGACCGAAGGACACGGCGCATGAAGGCGCCGACGGCCCGACTTGCAGAGCGGAGACGCGACGAAATGGAACGCCGCGTCACAGCCTGTGCCCCACTTTCGGTGTCTGTTCGATGCTCGCGACTCACTGAGTTCCCCTATCGACCGCGCGTCGACATTTCAGAATGGACCGACGCTACCATGGCCGTAACTTTTTGTCAAATAGTGACTTCCTGCATTGGCGTTGACGCGCACATGGGCGGTTGATATGTTCCTTGCAGAATCCTCACTACCTTATTAGGATCATCGACACGGATTAATTATGAGATTATTCGATTCTCATGCACATATCGGGTTGATTCACGAAGACCCGATCGAGCAACTCATTGTCGTTCAGGAAGCCAAGCGCGAGAAGGTCGAGGGAATACTCTCGATCTGCAACAACCTCCGGGACTTCTTTCAGGTCTACGAGAACCTCAAGACCGCTGGTCACGTCTACCACGCTGTAGGCGTCTCACCTTCGGAGGTGACGAACCCCGGTCGCGAGTGGCGCGACAAGATTGAAGAGGGCGCTCAGCTCGACCGCGTCGTCGCTATCGGTGAGACCGGGCTCGACTACTACCGGAAGTTTGGCGACAAGGACTCTCAGATCGAGCTGTTTATCGCGCAGCTCGAACTCGCGGATCGCCTTGGAAAGCCGGTCATCA
>JANQQY010000356.1 GCA_028284845.1 Spirochaetales bacterium | reverse complement strand
CCCAGGTGAGGAGGAAGTCGTTGGCGTAGAGGCCGGCTGGATCGAGTTTCTCGAGCGTTTCCATGGCGGAGTCGATTCGGCTTTGTTCCATAGCGCGATTATAGTTGCCGGGATTGCGCGGCGCCAGTCGCAGGCCTATAGTGGTTCGCGAGAAGAGGCTCCCATGATCAATCTAGACGTTCACTCCGACATCAGGGCTCGCAATGTTGCGCAATGCAGAGAGAAGGGCATCCTGCTCCCCACATTCAAACAGATGAAACATCCGGAGAGTGCGTCTCCGGATCTCCTTGAGCGTCTGGGCCATACCGGCCTCTGGGATGTCGATCCAGCGAACCTGTTTCGAATCACCTGGAAGAATGAGCCGACATCAAAGAGTGGTGGCTATGGGGGGGTGAACGCGATCGAACTGCCGTCCGAGCACACTGGTGTCCAGGCACGGACCATCGCCATGATGGGCCACTGGTTCCCCACCGGCGCCCACAAGGTTGGTGCCACCTACGGCTGCCCCGCGCCGGCGCTCGTGACCGGTAACTTCGACTCCGCCCGGCAGAAGGCGGTATGGCCCTCCACCGGAAACTACTGCCGCGGCGGTGCCTACAACTCGGCACTCCTCGGCTGCGATTCAATCGCGATCCTTCCGGAGGGAATGAGCAAGGAACGGTTTGAGTGGCTTCAGAAAATCGCCGGAGAGGTGATCCGAACCCCGGGGACGGAGAGCAACGTCAAGGAGATCTTTGATGCCTGTCACCAGATCACTGCCGAACGCGGTGACGACATCGTCATCTTCAACCAGTTCAACGAACTCGGGAACTACCTCTGGCACTATCAAGTCACCGGTTCAGCGCTCCAGGATGTGATCGAGAGTGCGATCGCCAACGGCGGGACCTTTGCCGGCTACACCGCGGCGACCGGTTCGGGCGGAACGCTTGCTGCCGGCGACTATCTGAAGCAGCTCTACCCGGCGAGCAAGATCGTCGCCTCGGAGGCGCTCGAGTGCCCCACCCTGCTTCGAAACGGGTTTGGCGAGCATCGCATCGAGGGGATCGGCGACAAGCACGTCCCTTGGATTCACAACGTCCGCAACACCGACCTCGTCACTTCGATTCGAGATCAGGACACAATCGATCTCATGCGGCTCTTCAACGAGCCGGCCGGCCACGACTATCTCGCGAGCGTTGGCGTCGCGCAGGAGACGATCGACTCGCTCGACATGATCGGTATATCCGGGATCGGGAATCTGCTTTCGGCGATCAAGACGGCGCGCTATTTCGAGCTCACCTCGGACGATGTCCTGGTTACGATTTTCACCGACTCGATGCAGCTCTACGGCTCTCGCGTGGAGGAGGAGATTGAGGCGCACGGTCCACTCTCGGAGATCGACGCCGCGAGGATCTACGCCGGGTCGATCGAGCACCAGGGCATCGACAACATGGCTGAGCTCAGCTACTACGACCGGCTTCGGGTTCACAACCTGAAGTACTACACCTGGATCGAGCAGCAGGGGATGACCAGCGAGGAGCTTACTGCCCAGTGGTACGACCGAGAGTACTGGACAAAGGTGCAGGCCCAGGCACCGGTGATCGATGAGCTGATCGAGTCGTTCAACGCGGAGGTGTCAGCGTAGCTTCTGCGATAGGAGCCGAGTTCGCGTAGCTCCCGATCGCATCGTGGATCGCCGCGGAGATTGCCGGAGCCGCAGGATTGAGCGGGATCTCGCCAATTCCCTTCGCCCCGAATGGTCCTGCATCGGTCGGCACCTCAACGATGTAGCTTTCAAGCTCCGGAGCATCTGTGGCACGCGGCACCCGGAGCGAGTTGAGCGTGAGCGTGGCCGCTCCGTTGCGTCCGCTCTCGAAGCGCTCCTTCGTGGCGAAGCCGTAGCCCATGACCGCGGCGCCTTCCACCTGACCGTAGACGTTCTGAACGTGGAGTGCTCGGCCAACATCCTGGGCGGTGATCAATTTGAGAACGCGGAGTTCGCTGCCGTCCTCATTGATCTCCACGATAGCCGCCATTGTTGTGAAGCAGTAGGCAAAGTGGACCGGTAGTCCCTCCGGCCCCGAGGTGTCGACCTCTTCCAGAACCTCGGGGAGGTGAGCCGTCTCCGGCGGGCGGTAGCGCGCCTCGATCCGCCGTGACTCCGACGGTTCGCGTGCGAGGAAGGTCGACTCACCTCCGGCCGCATCGATCCGGGCACGCAGTTCTTGCGCGGCCATCGCGACTGCGTTCCCACTGATATAGGTCTGTCGGCTCGCCGTGGTCATCCCGGCATCGGGGCAGTGCGCAGTGTCACTCGAGACCACGCCCACACGATCGTAGGAGACCCCAAGCGTGTCCGCCGCGATCTGCGCCATCACGGTGTCCGATCCTTGTCCTATGTCGGTCGCCCCAACGTAGACCGTGTAGCTCTTGTCTTCGTCTATCTCGATCGCGGCGCTCGCCTCGTCCGGGAGGCCCTTCCCAATACCCACGTTCTTGTAGGCGCTCGCGACTCCCACGCCAAGCTCCTTTCCGGACGCCGGAGTGAGGTCTGCCATCTGCCTCTTCACCGCCTCCTCCACGAGGCGCAGCGTCTCGAGATAGCCCACGCCGTCGGAGAGTCGGTGGCCCATCACGGTCACCTTCCCACGCTCGAGCGCGTTGCGGCGCCGGATCTCAAAGGGGTCGATGCCGAGCTTGCACGCGATCTTGTCGAGCTGTAGCTCGGAGGCGAAGGAGATCTGTGTGCTTCCGAAGCCTCGGAATGCACCGGATGGGTTTGTGTTTGTGTAGACTCCGTGCGACTCGAGCCGAACATTCGGGATCTCGTACGGCCCGCCAGCCATGACCACCGTTCGGAAGATGACCGGTTTGGTGAGTGAGAGGTAGGCGCCGGCGTCGGCCACAACATCTGACTCCATACCCAGAAGCGTTCCGTCCTTCCTGACGGCGTGACGCATCTTGATCTTCGCCGAGTGCCGCTTGGTGCTGATGGCGAGTGATTCGCGTCGGTTGAGCGCGACCTTGATTGGGCGTCCTGTCAGAAGTGCTGCAAGCGCCGCCTGGATCTGAACCGTCGGCTCTTCCTTCCCTCCAAAGCCGCCACCGGCGGGAGTAAAGACGACGCGGACCTCACTCGGATCGATCGCCAGGCTCGCGGCAATCATCTCCTGGAAAGCGCCCGATCCCTGGTTGGCGGTATAGACCGTGACAGTCGGCTCGGGCGACTCTCCCGGCACCGCGAGACACGCCTCCGGCTCGAGATAGGCGTGATCCACGAAGGGGGTCTCGTAGTCGCCTTCAACGATCAGATCGGCCTCTGCAAAGGCCTTGGTGACATCGCCCTTACGGAAGCGAACGGTCTCCGCAACGTTGCCGCCCTCGTGGAGCTCGGGGGCGTTCGCTGCGAGTGCTTCGGTCGGATTGTGGAGAACCGGGAGTCCTTCGGTCTGAATGCTGATGAGCTCGACCGCGGCGCGCGCCTGCGCCTCTCTCTCCGCGACCACAAAGGCTACCGGCTCGCCACGGTAGCGAATCTCGTCAGCCGCGAACACGGGCTGGTGGGGCACAAAGAGACCAAATCCATTCCGACCCGGGAGGTCTCCGGCGGTCAGAACGCGCACCACTCCCGGAGCATCAAGCGCCTGGGTAGTGTCGACCTCCAGCAGCCGGGCATGATCGACGCCGGCGAAGAGAAAGGCGCCGTGGAGCTGTCCAGGAGCGTGATAATCGTCGGCGAAGACTCGTTCGCCGCGGACCTTTGCGACGGCGTCTTTTCTGACCGGCGAGGTTCCAACGACCGGCTCCGCGCTCGGGGGAAGGCCGCTTTGCGCCGCGATGCCTGCCGCGGCTCTGTTTACCACGTCGTCGGAGCCCGAGGCGTCTGAGACCGCCGCGTCTGCCGTCGGCGTGGAACCGATCCCCTCAGCAGCGAGGCTCCCATCCGGGCGGCGTATCGGCATCCCGGCGGCCCGCTGCACGGCGCGGATCACGCTCGCATATCCGGTGCAACGGCAGAGGTTCGGCTTGATCGCTCGGCGAATCTCCTCCTCTGTGGGTGCCGGTTTGGCGGCGAGAAGCGCCTTTGTCGCCATCACCATTCCAGGCGTGCAGAAACCGCACTGAATGGCCCCCTCCAAGACAAATGCTTCTTGAATGGGATGCAGGGAGCCACCCGGCGCGAGGGCCTCGATCGTCTCTACGCGTCTCCCTCCGAGTCGGGCGAGCTTCGTGACGCACGCCTGTGCCACCCTGTCGTCAATCAGGACAGTGCAGGCGCCGCACTGTCCGACGCCGCATCCGTTCTTTGTCCCGATGAGCCCTCGCTCCTCGCGCAGGTAATCGAGGAGCGTTCCCGTCGGCTCCTCTGCGATCTGGATCTCCGTACCGTTGAGCGTGAAGCTGAGGGGGCCGGTCACTGCGGAAGCTCGTGGGGGAGCGCGGCGTAGAACGATGTCGCGATGGGGAGGTCGGCGACTCGGAGTCGTTCGTTCGGCGCATGCGCCTGATCCTCGTCTCCGGGCCCGAACCCAATCAGGGGAATCTCGTACTTGCCACAGATCGCAACGCCATTGGTGGAAAAGGTCCACTTGTCAACGATCGGTGGTTTCCCGTGAAGGCCTGTGTAGGCCGAGACTCCGGACTGCACGAGGGGATGGTCTTCGTCGATCTTCCAGGTGGGGAAGTAGAGCTCCTGGCCGTAGGTGGTGCCCTTCCAGCTCGTGTTCTCGTAGTGGGGAATGGTGACGCTCTCGATGTCTGCGCCACCGGCCTTTTTTACCTGCTCTACGGCAAGCTCCTTCGTCTCGCCCCAGGTGAGTCTCCGATCGATGTAGAGCGATGCCGTGTCCGGCACTGCGCATTGCGAGGGACCATGAGCGCCGACCTGACTCACGACGATCGTTCCCTTTCCCAGGAAGCGATCGACGTCCGGCTCGAGTTCTTCGTTGAGCTGTTCGAGGGCGAGGACGGTGCGAGCGGCCTTGTATGCGGCATTCTCACCGCGTTCAGGCGCACTGCCGTGCGCCGAGATTCCCTTGAATGCGACCTCCATCTCCATTCGGCCGCGGTGCCCGCGGTAGAGGCGGCAGCTCGTGGGCTCGGTTGAGACCGCGAAATCGGGGCGCAAGCCCTCCTCTTCAACGATGTAGCGCCAGCACATCCCATCGCAGTCTTCCTCAAACACGGTGAAGGTGAAGTAGACCGAGTAGGGGCCGGTATAGCCGGTCTCGACCAAGATCCGTCCCGCCGTGAGCATGCTCGCGGCTCCACCCTTCTGATCTGAGGTACCGCGTCCATGGACGTAGCCGTCTTCAATCGCCCCGGAGAAGGGATCACGCGTCCACTGCGAGACATCCCCGGTCTGTACGGTGTCAATGTGCGCGTCGAATGCGATTGCGCGTTCTCCCGAGCCGATGCGGGCGATCAAGTTTCCAAGGCCGTCGTAGCGAACCTCGTGGAATCCGTACTGTTTGCAGTACTCCTCAATCACCTTGAGGACCGCGCCTTCCTCGCCGCCGTACGAGCGAGTCTGGACCAGCCGCGCGAGGACCTCCGCCGTGTCGTCGGTGTATTTCTCCGCGAGTTCTTTGATCGTGCTGTAGTCTGCCATGCTGCCTCTCCTTCCTATCGTGCGGGTGCAAGGAATGCGCCGTCGCCTTCCTGGCCGGTGATTCCGCTGTTTGAGTCGTAGATTGTCTTGCCCCTGAGGATCGTTCGCTCGACCCGTCCCTTGAACTTCATTCCATCCCACGGAGTCACCTTTCCCTGAGTTGGTGACTCTGCAGCGAGATAGGTCGTTGTCTCCTCTGTGTTCACAAAGACAAGGTCCGCATCCTTGCCAAGAGCGATCGATCCTTTGCGATCATCAATACAAAAGCGCCTCGCTGCCCGCGCACTCGTGATCTCAACCAATCGGCTGAGCGAGAGTCTGCCGGAGAGATAGCCTTCGGAGAGCGCGTAGAGGAAGACTACCGGACACCCGGGGATTCCCGAGTAGTCGGTCCAGATTGATCCTGTGTTCTTCTCATCCACTGTGCCCGGAGCGTGGTCGGACGCGATGTAGTCGATTCGTCCGTCGGCGAGCATCTCCCAGAGCTGCGCCTTCTCGTTGGGGCCCTTCACTGGCGGAGTGATCTTCAACGGCGCACCGATCCGCTCAAAGTCGTCGCAATCAAACTGCAGATATTGCGGGCATGTCTCACCCGTCACGTTATCCATCCCTGCGACGATCTCCGCTGCCCGAGTCGTCCCAAGATGGACGATGTGAAGCTGGGTGCCGTAGTATCGTGCGACTTCAGTCACCGTTAGAACGCTTAGAATCTCTGCGAGTTCGGGTCTCGTCCGGTAGAAGTCGAGAGGCGAGTTCGACGACTTGTCCGCCAGTTCGGTCGCCGGTAGGACGTAATCCGGATCCTCAGCGTGGACCAGAATGATGACGTCGTTCTTCTGTGCGACTTCCATAACCTGCGCGTATTGGTAGTCGTTGACCCGGGGGAAGAAGTCGGCGCCGGAGGTCGCGTAGGTCTTCACGGCAAGGACGAGCGGCGCCATCTCCGCCATGCGTTCCCCAAGCTTGTCGTCACAGAGGAGGCCTGAGACGCCGCCAAAGAGTCCGAAGTCGATCAGGCTGCGTTTCTGAATGTGGTCTCGTTTTGCACGGACGGTCTCACCGTCTGTCGCCATCGGGATCGACGTGTCCGGCATGTCGACGACAGTTGTGACACCGCCCATCGCGGCTGCGGCGGAGGCAGCGGGGAATGACTCCTTGTGCGTGTAGCCGGGGTCAAAGAAATGCACATGTGGGTCGATCGCCCCGGGCAGTACGAGGAGCCCTTCGGCGTCGATCTCCTCACCATCTCGCGGCAGGTCGGCCCCGATCGCGGCGATGCGGCCGTCTACTATCGCGATGTCTGTTTCGCGAGTCTCGTCTCCGTTTGGGATGACGGCGTTTCGAACTGTCATGGTTGCGTGAGCTTATACCATCGCATTCAACGTGAGAAGAAAAGCTTGCAAGTTCCGGGCGTATTCGGAAGATGGAGGTGGAGCCATGATCCTCATCACGAATGCGACAGCCGTTGAATTTGATCCTCCTCGCGTCCGCCCCCATTGTGACATCCTTATTGACGGTCGGACGATCGCCGCGGTCGCAGAAGCCGGAACACTCTCCGCAAGCGACGGCCGGACTCCCGATCGAACCATCGATGCGCAGGGCGCACTGGTCTACCCGGGGCTCGTCTGTAGCCATCATCACTACTACTCGGGGCTCGCCCGAGGCATCCTCGCCACCATCGGTCCTACCCCGGACTTCGTAAGCACCCTGCAGAACCTCTGGTGGCGGCTCGACCGGGCCGCGAACGAGGCAAGCCTCTACGCCTCGTCGCTTGTCTGCAGCATGGACGCGATCCAGGCTGGAACGACAGCGGTGATCGATCACAATGCGACTCCCTCGTTCATTCGAGGGTCGCTCGATGCGATCCGCCGCGGAATGGAGTTCGTTGGGCTGCGCGGTGCGACCTGCTACGAGACCACCGACCGGCATGGGCTCGACGGGATGGCGGCCGGTATCGAGGAGAATCTGGCGTTTGCACGCCGGATCGACGAAGAGAAGGCCTCCGGTGAATGGTCCGGACTCGTGGAGGCACACATCGGCGGTCACGCGCCCTTTACTCTCCCGGAGGAGGGGTTGGAACAGATAGCGGATGCGTGCCGGAGCACCGGCCGCGGCGTTCACATTCATGTCGCAGAGGATCGCTACGACGTTGGTCACAGCCACGCGACCCATCGCGAAGACCTCATCAGTCGCATCGATCGACACGGACTCCTCACCGATCGTTCGCTTATCGTTCACGGCACCTTTCTCTCTCGCGACGAGATCAACCTCATCAACGAGCGGGACGCCTTCCTCCTGCACAATCCAACAAGCAACATGAACAACGGTGTGGGATACAACCGCGAGCTCGCCTCTGTGGTGAACCTCGCCATCGGCACCGACGGGATTGGCGGGGATATGCTCGCCGAACTCAAGCACGCCTTCTTCAAGCATCGCGATGCGCACGGATCGCTGGGTCCGGAGGGCTTTCTCGCCGCGCTCGCGAACGGCAACCGCCTCCTGGAGAGAGTCTTTGGCGGCCGCTACGGGAGGCTTGAGCCCGGTTATGCGGCCGACCTCGTTATCAATGAGTACGACCCGCCAACGCCGCTGGTCGCTGAGAACCTTGCCGGTCATCTCGCCTTTGGCCTCACTGCCACGGGGACGCGAACCGTCCTTATTGGCGGGGAGATCGTCTATGAGGATCGAGCCTTTCCGTTTGCTACCAGGCCGATCTATGAGGACGCGCGGAACCAGGC
>JANQQY010000350.1 GCA_028284845.1 Spirochaetales bacterium | reverse complement strand
GGGGCGCAGCGGAGGCGATCTCGTGCGCCAACCGGTGTCCCAGGTCGACCTCCTCCCCACGATCCTCGACGCTCTTCAAGTCGCTCATCCGGGCGAGCCGATCGACGGTGTGAGCGTTCTTGATGGTGTTCCAGACGACCACCTTGCCCTGGTTCAGACCTTCGCCACCACTTCCACGAGGAGCTTCAGCGCCGTTGACGAGCGCTACCGCCTCACCTACTACCCTGACTCGAACGAGTACGAACTCTATGACCATGAGGCTGATCCGTACGAGTTGGACAACCTCGGCTCGGTCGCCGGAATCGGTCCCGATCGTGCTCGGCTCGTCGCGGAGCACCTGGACACGGTCAGACTGCAGTCCGGCTGGGTCGGAACCTGGTAGGAGCGGAGCATGCGGTTTCGTCACGAGATCATTGACGCAAAGACGCCCGGTATAGAGAACGACGTTCTACTCATCGCGGACATCAACGGCGACGGGTACAACGATATCTTTGTTGGCGGGAAACGATACGAGGACAATCTGGTCTGGTATGAGTACCCGACCTGGAAGCGCCACATCGTCGGGACAGACAGTCTGGAGGCAGGCGGGGCCATGGTCGACATCACGGGCAACGGCCTTCCAGACTTCGTTGGCGGGCATCCAGAGGACGCGTATCCTGCGTCACCGGGGACTGAGCTCTTTTGGTATGAGAACCCCGGCGAGCCTGGCAGACGTTGGGGCAAGCACATCATCGACTCACTCTACGTCGGGCAGCATCACGATCAAGTTGCCGGAGACGTTGATGGCGACGGGCGCAATGAGATCGTCTTTGCCTGTCAGAACGCGGGAGTGATCGGTTACTACACCATCCCCGATGATCCGTTCGCTTCACCGTGGCCGGACGAGTGCAGATGCATTCTCTGCGACGATCTTCCGGCAGTTGAAGGGCTGGGCGTCGTTGATCTGAACGGGGACGGCGTGAACGATATCCTTGCCGGCCCCTACTGGTTCGAGCAGACAGCCGACGGGTGGAAGCGACATGTGCTCGACTCCGCACTCATCCGGACCACAGCAGCGTACGGTGACATCAACGGCGATGGCCTGCCGGAGATCGTCCTAGCCGAAGGCGAGAGCTATCCAGCGAGGCTGGTCTGGTTCGGCAACGCTCCCCACTTTGACGAGGTCCACGTTCTTGCCACCGACTTCTTTCACCCCCACACACTCGCCGTGGCGGACATGAACAACGACGGCCTCTTGGACATTGTCGTGGGAGAGATGGGCCTCGATCAGAAGCACCCCGGAGTCCCGGAGCTTGCAATCTACATCAATACGGGCAACGGTGAGTTCCGGAAGGAGGTCATCGCCAGAGGTCATCCCATCCACTCCGGCAAAGTTGGGGACATCGGGAATACGGGAAGGCTTTCGATTGTTGGTAAGCCCTACCGACCGGGTACTCATGTTGAGGCATGGATCAATGAGTCGACAGATTGAGTTCTGGTACGGACGTTCTCAGTCGTTCGGGGCACGCGGGCGACCTCAGCGCTGGATTAACATCCTTGGAACTGTCGATCCCGATGGCCTCAGAGAGTTGACCTGCCGGCTTCCGGGCGGGTCCACCCGGGCGCTCTCGGTCGGACCTGACAATCTGAGGCTGCGAGCACCGGGCGACTTCAACGCGGAGATTCTCTATGACGAGATCCCGGAGGGTCAGTCGGTCGTCGAGTTCCGTGCGGAGTATGGTGATGGCTCTGTAATTGAGGATCGCGTAACGGTCGATATTGTCTCCCGTTCCGAGGCGCCGCTGCCGTATGAGGTCGCGTGGGGCGAGTTAGGCTCCGTATCAGACGCCGTCCAGATCGTCGATGGGAAGTGGGATCTCACGAGTGCAGGCGCACGGCCTCGGCATCCTCACTACGATCGACTCCTGGCGCTTGGCGATCTTGAGTGGACCGACTACGAGGCAGAGGTGCCGGTGACGATCCACGGTTTCTCGAGCCTGCCTGGAGACAGAGCGCCACGGGGTGGGTTTGGAGTGCTCTTCCGCTGGTCCGGCCATGTACCGGACGAGCATCAGCCCTCGCGGGAGTGGCGCCCGAACGGAGCGATAGCCTGGTACCGGGCACGCTGGGACGAAACGCCTCGGACCGGGCGAAACCTCAACATCTCGGATGCGGTTTTGAAGGACGAGTCCCTGGTGAAAACTGATCCGCTCGAGCTTGAACTTGAGCGGCACTATGTGTTCAGGTTCTCAGTGCGCTCACGGCCCGGCGGCACCGGAGAGTACCGATTCCGCGCGTGGCCTGCCGATGATCCAGGGCATCATCTGTGCGATCTCATGACTCATGCGCGAGAGGGCGAAGCACCAAAGGGTTCGATCCTTCTGATCGCACTGTGGGTAGATGTGACGATTGGCAATATCCGGGTGATCCGGTTGTGAACTGACGCGAGGAGGCGAGAGGATGGCGGCAATCAGAATTGGGGCAGTGGGGTGCGGCGTTGTCGCAACGGCCTACTATTTTCCGTTCATACAGGATTATGAGAAGACCGAGCTTGTCGCGGTCTGCGACGCGCGGGAGGCACGAGCGCGTGAGTCGGCGCGGCTCTTTGGCGCTGCCGCCTGGTACACCGACTACGACGAGATGCTCGCGAAGAGCGAGATCGATGCGGTGTTTATCCTCACCGGCGCCGGTCCGCACGTAGAGTTTGCGGTGAAGGCGGCGGAGGCAGGAAAGCACCTCCTCATCCAGAAGCCGATGGCGCTGACGCTTGAGCAGGCGCGACAGATCGGTGAGGCCGTACGGAAAGCCGGTGTGAAGGCCCTTGTGGAGCCGAGCGGCGGCACCGCGGTAAGCGAGACATCACGCCGGATCAAGGAGATCGTCGATGCCGGTGCGCTCGGGAAGCCCTACTGGTTCACCCATATCCCGACCGGACCATCCCGCTACGGCCCTGAGCTTTCAGGGAATCCCTACGGGGCTGGTGCCTTCTACAACAAGGACTCCGGTGGAATGGTGTTTGACTATCCCTACGGACCCACGGCGATCTGCGGCGTGCTTGGTAGCGTGAAGAGCATTATGGGATCGGCTCAGGTGTCGGTGCCTGACCGCATGATCGTCCCGCCTGAGAACTACGACCGGTTCCTGGCCGGGGTCACTGATCCGCAGGATGCGAACTACTGGCGGGTCGTTGTCAACGAAGAGCGATCCCAGCCAATCACGATGGCTGCGCCGGATAACGCCTGGTGCGTCTACGAGATGGACAACGGTGCGATTGGCGCCTACCACGTTGGGAGGCTCTTCCATCCCATGCCGAAGGGGCTGGTCATGCCGAACCTCCAGATCTTTGGCACGGACGGCAACATCGTCTTTGGCGGTCCGCACGCCGTCTCGATCATCAGCAAACACAAGGACCTTCTCCCCTCGGTCGACGAGGACGGCTGGTACCACATCGAGCATACGAAGCACGAGCCCTCGCCTTGGCCGATTCCCCCTCGAGACAGTTGGATCTACTACCACGAGTCGACCAAGCATCTCGTTGACTGCATCATCGAAGACCGCGACCCCGTTGTGAACGTCGAATGGGGTACGCACATCACGGAGATCATGTACGGGGTTCTTGAGTCGAGCCGGACCGGCACTCGCTACCAGATGGAGACGACCCTTACCGGTGAGCGGAGCGGCTCGTGAGCGCGCCTACTCCTCTGCGGGTCGCCGTCGTTGGACTCAACTTCGGCATCCACCATGTCCGTACGCTATCGAACATCTCCGATGTGAAGATCGTGGCCGTCGCCGATTCGCGGAAGGAGAGCGCCGATCAGGTGGCCCAGGCGTATGGGTGCCGAGGGTACTCGAGTGCTACCGAGCTTCTTGATCACGAGGAGCTCGACGCCCTGTTCGTCTGCGTCTCTCCTCGACGCCGAGAGACCGTTCTACGGCCCGCGGTCGAGCGAGGCGTCGCCCTCTTTGTGGAGAAGCCCTGGGCAACGAACCGGGAGCACGCAGCAGAACTCGAGGCCTTCTGCAGTGCGAGTAAGGGTCCTGTGATGCTCGGGTTCAGCTTCCGATTTCATCCTGTCATCGTACGAGCCAAGCAGCTGATCGCCGGTGAGTGCGGGGCTGTCCGGCAGGGCAGCGGCTCCTACGTCTTCTCCTGGCTCCCTCCGGTTGAGTCGTGGCTCTGGGACCCTGAGAACGGCGGCGGCTACTTCAACGAGAACTCCGGTCATCTTCTTGATGTCGTCTGTCATCTCGTTGGAGACCCGGTCGAACTGTTTGCCTACGGGCGCACCGACGACCGGCCCTCAGAGACCGGAGCCGTAGCGGCCCTGCGGTTTGCGACCGGCGCGATCGTCTCGCTTTCGCTTGGAGGCGTAGGTGCCGGCGCGAATCATCGGTTTCCATGGCTCGAGCTGCAGACCGAGGACGGCTGGGTTCGCGCCGCCGGGACCGATCACGTCTGGCATGAGCTGAGTTGGACGGCGGGGAGCGATGGATCGGTGCATCACATCGATCTCCTGCCTGAGCAACTCGGACGTACTCGCTATTCGGACGCGTTCGAGCACTTCTTTGAATGCGTGCGTGCGGGATCAGCCCCCGCAGCGACCGTCGCCGACGGCGTTCGCATGGTGCGGCTCGCGGACGCACTTCGCGAGTCGTTCGCGACCGCAAGACCCGTTTTGCTGGAGGGCGTATGACTGTTCAAACCGTCGACTCCTACGGGAGCCCCTCCCTCCGAATCGAGACCGAGTCCGGAACCTGGGTCTACGAGCTCGCAGCCGGTGGCTTCAGCTCGCTTATCGATCCCGACAGAGCCGAATGGATCGGATTCGCACCGGGGGCTCCGGTCGCTCCGGACGGCGCTGCGAACGTCTTCCGCGGAATCCCGAATCTCGTCTACCCGGACAATATCGGGCATGCCGGCTACCGGCATTGCATCTCCGAATGGGAGGAGCGCTCCGAAACGGTCGAGCTCACGACGCGATCACTCGACGGGAAATGGGAATGGAGTTGGACGGTTCGCGAAGACGGTGCGTCGATGGAGATGCTCCAAACTCCACCCAATCGCACCTTCTGGTTCCTCTACGAGGGGACGCCCGGTGGCGTGTTTGATCCATCCACCGCCGTCTGGGGAACCGACCCGGGCGGGCGCGCCTCGTCGATACCCGGCTACGACAAATGCGCGGCCGGCGCGTGGAAGAGAGCCTGGTTCGGTGATCGATCATCAGCCTGGGTGCTCGAACTCTCCCACCTCACCGCTCGCGGCGAACCCTCACTGGCTGGGTGGATGGCCTCTGATGAGCAGGGATCCAACGGAATGGTCGTGTTCGGATTTGGCCGGTCACATGACAACGGAGCCAACGCGCATCTTACTGGGGTCCAACGGTTTCACGTTCGGCTTGTCAGAGCCGATCACATCGAGCCCCAATCGCCGGTCTAAACAAGGAGGAGAGCCATGATGAAGTTCGCCGTTTACGCAAAGGTTCGCGCCGGGAAGCGCGAGGAGTTTCTCGCAGCACTCAGAGACTACTTGCCAGTCGTTCGCAATGAGAGCCAGACGCTCCAATATGACGTCTTTGAGTCCAACGAGAGCGAAGGCGAGTTCGTGTTCGCCGAGGCCTACCCTGACGAGGCCGCACTCAAGGTTCACACGGGATCTGATGCGTTTGCGGCGTACATGGAACGGATCAAGCCGCTGCTTGAAGGCTCACCGAGCGGCATGAAGCTGGTGGAGAGCGTGTAGGCGCGGCAGTCCACGCGCTGAGCGAACGACTCGGCGACTCCCTTGACATATGACAAAACGTCATGCAGAGTGTTCATATGACGATTTGTCATATCTTGAGGGTCAAGTGATCCACGATACGTTTCGGAATCTTCCCGATGGAAAGCGGCAGCGCATTATCGAGTCTGCTCAGAAGGAGCTGAGGCGCGTGCCGCTTGGGAAGGCTCGAATCGCTAACATCGTTGCAGACGCAGAGATCTCTCGGGGCAGCTTCTACCAATACTTCGATACGATGGACGACGTGCTTGGCGCGGTCTGCGAGTCGGTGCGCGAAACGATGAGCGACGAGCTTATCGCCAGGCTCGACGCATATGACGGTGACCTCTTTGCCGCCGCTGAGTCGATGTTCGAATGGGAGCTCACGTTTTTTACTGCGCCCGAGAATCACTGGTTCATCCGGAACGTTCTCGCCGCGGTGCACATCGACACCGCGGCGATCGGCATTCCAACCGGCCCGCGCGACATTGCCCTCATCGATCGGGCGGCCCGTCACATCGACGCCTCTGACTACCTCGATCCGTCGCCCGAGGGGCTGCGGTCGGTGCTCTCGCTCCTCATCCTCTGTATCTCCGGAAATCTACGAGGCACCCTCATACGCGGGAACGATCGCGCGAGTGCTGTCGAGCAGATGCGCTTGCATCTGGCACTCATCCGCCGTGGCGCAACGGTTGGCACTCCCTCCGCGGCATTCATGAGCGACCGCAGGGAGGTGATCGGATGAAGAGTCGAATCATCGGGATGCTCAGGAAGAGTACGTCCGACTACGTCCCGGACGGCACCAGAGTCTACTCTTCGGTCGACCGGTCTCGTGAGGGACTAATCGTCCCTGAGCTGATCTTCACCTATGGCGATGCACAAGCTCACGCGCGGAAATTTCCACGCATCGTCCGGTGGCTCGTTCCGGCGGTGATCGGACGGTTCCGGAGCTACTGGACACTTCGAAACAACCCATCGAACCCCTTGGACCGAGCTCCGGAGGCGTTCTTCCAAGAGCTCCGTGATTTCGCGAACTCGCTTGGGTGTACCGATGTCGGATTCGCGCCGGTTCCGCCGGAATATGTGTTTCGTGCAAAGGATGTCCTGTTTCCAAACGCCATCGTTCTTGCCTATCCAATGGACAAAGCCAGAATCGGCATGGCGCCGGAGATTACCGCGGGCCAGGAGGTCTGGCGGGCCTACTATCGTCTTGGGCGGGTCGTGAACAAAATCGCACGGTTTTTGCGTCGTCGTGGGTATTCGGCACAGGCGGGTCCCGCGCTTGGTGGCGATGCGAACTATGTTCGTCTTGCGGCGGATGCCGGGCTCGGTTGGATAGGCCACCACGGAATGCTCATTTCGCCTGGAGCCGGACCGAGTCAACGCCTCGCGACGGTCTACACGAGCATCACCAACCTTCCGTTCGCGCGCGAGAATCCACATCAGTGGGTGGGGGAGTTTTGCACCACCTGCCTGCGCTGCGTCCACAAGTGTCCCGGGAACGCCATCCACAGGGTCAAACCGACCATGCCGGACGGCGGTCCCAAGCACATCGATCAGGCTCGCTGTGCCGTTCCTTTCGCGAACACGATGGGGTGCTCGGTCTGTATCAAGGAGTGCGTCTTCTTCTCCGGTGACTACGCGAAGCTCAAGCTTGCACATGAGAAGCGTTTGGAACGCCGCACCCCATTAGGCTGACCTCCCGGGGTCTGCTACTATCAGCCCATGGCCTCCACCGTCGACGACAAAAAAGTCATCTACTCGATGGTCCGCGTCTCGCGGGCCCATGGGACGAAACAGGTACTCAAGGAGATCACGCTTGGGTTCTTCTACGGGGCGAAGATTGGCGTCATTGGGCTCAACGGTTCGGGGAAGTCGACCCTTCTGCGGATCATGGCCGGGAACGATGACGACTACACGGGCGAGATAGCCAAGTCACCGGGGTACAGCGTCGGACTTCTTGAGCAGGAGCCCCCCCTACGAGAGGGGGCAACGGTGATGGAGATCGTCCGCGAGGGCGTTCAGGAGGTCGTCGATCTTCTGGCGGAGTTCGATGCGATCAGCGAGGCCTACGGTGATCCTGATGCCGACTACGACAAGCTTGGCGAGCAACAGGCAAAGCTTCAGGAGAAGCTCGACGCGGCGGACGCGTGGAATCTGGACAATCGCATTGAGTTGGCGATGGACGCGCTTCGCTGTCCGCCGGGTGATGCGTTGGTCGATGTGCTCTCCGGGGGGGAGCGCCGACGGGTCGCTCTTTGCCGTCTGCTTCTGAAGCAGCCCGATATCCTTCTCTTGGATGAGCCGACTAATCACCTGGATGCCGAGACCGTAGCCTGGCTGGAGCGCCACCTCAGAGACTACGCGGGCACGGTGATTGCGGTCACTCACGATCGCTACTTCCTGGACAATGTTGCCGGCTGGATCCTGGAGCTCGACCGCGGTGAGGGCATCCCGTGGAAGGGGAACTACTCCGGCTGGCTCGACCAGAAGCAGAATCGGCTTGCGCAGGAAGAGAAAGGGGAGAGTGATCGGCAGAAGACACTGCAACGGGAGCTTGAGTGGATTCGCATGTCACCAAAGGGACAACACGCGAAGTCAAAGGCGCGCATCAACGACTACGAGAAGCTGCTCTCGGAGGGAGGGCGTGAGCGCGAGAAGGAGACCAAACTCACGATTCCTCCCGGACCGCGCCTGGGAAATGTTGTCATTGAGGCCGAATCGCTGACCAAGGGATACGGCGAGAAACTCCTGGTGGAGAATCTGACGTTTACCGTTCCTCCCGGCGCCGTCGTTGGGATCGTTGGGCCAAACGGAGCCGGGAAGACAACGCTCTTCCGCATGATCGTGGGCCAGGAGCAGCCGGACGGCGGGTCGATCAATCTGGGCGACACCGTTCAGTTCGCCTACGTCGACCAGAGTCGCGACACACTCGAAGGCGACAAGACGGTCTGGGAACAGCTCTCGGACGGGCTCGACATGATACGCCTTGGAGAGTTCCGCGAGGTCAACTCACGAGCCTACTGCTCCTGGTTCAACTTCACCGGCTCCGATCAGCAGAAGAAAGTAGGCACACTCTCCGGAGGCGAACGCAATCGGCTTCACCTCGCGCTCATGATAAAGGAGGCATCCAATGTGCTCCTGCTGGACGAACCGACGAATGACCTGGATGTGAACACCCTTCGGGCTCTTGAGGAGGCGATCGGCGAGTACGCGGGATGCGTGCTGGTGATCAGCCACGATCGTTGGTTCCTCGATCGAGTCGCCACACATCTCCTCGCCTTTGAGGAGGATGGCGTCGAGTGGTTCGACGGGAACTGGACCGAATACGTTGAGTTCCGTCGCAAGAAGTACGGTGATGCGGTGGATCGGCCTCATCGATACGTGCACCGGAAACTGACGAGGTAGAGGATGAGGTGCACTCACGCCACTGGAGAGCTCGTCGCTCGCCGCCGCACGACTACGCTTCGGGCCCTCGCCGCGTTCGCTCTTTACGTAGCAGTTGCCACCGGTGGACACGCGCAGAGCAACGAAGCGTCGGCGGGTGCGCAAGAGCCGGAACCTCCCCGCGTCCTTCGAACCGATCCGGATGCGATCTGGTTTGGTGCGCGATTCGGTTACGGTCTGGCCGCGTCCGTGGGTCGGATCTACGATGCCTCGCCGTTCTTCTACGGCCAGAATGGAATACTTGACGATCCCATCCCGCAGTTTGAGGGTGGGCTCGTCGCCGAGATTCGGCTGCTGCCCGCGCTTGTCCTCGAGGCAGCTCCCGGACTCACGACGAAGGGTCGTTCCTACGGCCTTGACCAGGGCCTCCAGGGTGATCTCTTGGATGACGTTACGATCACCGAATCAATTCTCTACGTTACGCTGCCGGTCTTTGCCTCCGGCGAGTTCAGTCTTGCGCCCGCGCTTCGCGTGCGCGGCGGAGGAGGGCTCGGGCTCAATGCCAAAGTCTATCAGACCGGCACATCGACGGCTCTTGCAGGAGCCGGAAACGACCTCCCCACGACCTACTTCGCACCCGACTTTCCAAACGTCTTTTCTGTTTCGCTCTTGGCGCGCGCGGGAGTGGAGTTAGGTGCGGCGTTTGGAGTAGGGGTGTACGTGACCTACGAGTATCACCTTCTGCCCGATTTTGACTATGGCGAAGCCGAATCGGCCCGATACC
>JANQQY010000318.1 GCA_028284845.1 Spirochaetales bacterium | reverse complement strand
GAGTTTCTGGGTAGCGATCCCGCTTCTCTACCTCTACTACTTCCTGTTTGGTTTCTGGACCGCCATTGGGCACGAGCTTCAGCACGGGACCGCGTTCAGCGTGAAGCATCAGTGGCTCAACACCTTCTGGCTGAGGTTCGTCCATGTTCTCATGTGGCAGAGCCCCACCTACGCGGTGATATCGCATCGTCTTCACCACCGGTACACGATGATCCGGGGACTCGACCCGGAGACCGACTGGCCCGAAGTCATCACCCGACACTGGCTTCGTCGTTACGTTTCCTTTCTTTTGCTACGAATCCTCGTGATAGGCGCGCCGGTCCAACTCTTGATCGATATGCGGACACAGCTCCGCCGCGCCCTTGGGAAGAAGGACTGGATGATGGAGGAGCACTGCACCGAGCGCGAGGTCCGTTCGATTCGGATCGAGTCGCTCATCATTCTCTTCCTTCATCTTGGGCTCGCCGCCTGGTCTATCGCAACGCGACGCTGGGCGCCGATCGCCTTCCTGACCCTTGCCTGGCAGATAGGACGGCCTTTTGAGCAGTTCTGGCACGCGACGAAGCACATCGCCCGCCCCTATGATGTTGATGATCACAGGCTGAACACACGATCGGTACGGGTAAACTGGCTTGTTGGGTCGATGTTCTGGGGACTCGACGATCATGTGGAGCACCACCTCTACCCGGCAGTCCCGTCACGCAATCTTCGAAAGCTCAGGGAGATCCTTCGTCAGGAGGTGCCGGAGCCGCGGCGAATGATTGGGTGCTGGCGGGAGATGTTCCGAACGGCGGCGGAGAAAGAGAACGACCCCAGGACCGAATACCTCTCGTACTCTGTGCCTGAAGGAGAACAGCATGAGACCTGAAGGCTTGTACACCGCACTCGTCACGCCGTTCGACGGAAACGGGGCGATCGATACGGAGGCGCTCACGCGGCACGTCTCGCAGCTTGGCGACAAGGGCGTGCGAGGTTTCTTCGCCTGCGGCACGACCGGCGACGGCGCGTTCCTCACGTCTGACGAAAAGGAGCGTGTGTTCGCGGCTGTGTTGGAAGAGGTCCCGCAAGACGCTGAAGTTGTGGGTGCCGTCATTGCTCCGGACACCCGAAGCGCCGTTCGGGATGTGCACCGACTCGCCGAGCACGGCCTCGCCTATGTCGCGGTGGTTTCGCCCTACTACGGTGCGGTGGGAGAGCAGGAACTGATCGATCACTATCTCTCCGTCGCAGATGCAGCGACCTGTCCAGTCCTGGCCTACGACATCCCAGGCTGCACGCACAACCCGCTCATGGATGCGGTCTACGACGCCGTTCTCAAGCACCCAAACATTGTTGGAGTGAAAGACTCGAGCGGAGATTTCTCCGCCTTTTCCCGACGATTGCTTCAGGAGAGTGGAACCCGGACGACGTCGTGGATACAGGGAGACGACTCACTGGACGCCTCCGCCCTGCTTGTTGGTGCCTCAGGAATCGTCTCCGGTCTGTCCAACATCCTTCCGGAGCCGTTCGTTGAGATGCTCCGCGCACACCGCGCGAACGACTCCCATACCATGCTCGCCATGCAACGCGTCATCAATACGCTTCACGGTATCGTGCGGATCACCGGTCGCGCGACGGACGCGGTACGCCTCGCCCTCTCACTTCAGGGTCTTGGATCAAGGCACGGAACGAGCGTGCACCGTGGGCTCGGCAGCGAGTGGGACAAGCCCGTCAGCGCGGCAGTGACCGCTGCGACCGAACAGATGCACGCGTTCAGGACGCAGTAGGCGGATGCCACAGCTGCGGCATCACATCCCCATCGCCGCGCCGTCCACTCGCGCACCGGCGGAGGGTGACGAACCGTTCGTGCGGATATCGCTCGGCTTCACACCGGCCTGGTATCACCGGCGTCTTGGAATTGATCTTGGCGAGGCCTGGCACACGGACCCGGAGTATCGGTACCGTGCCATTGTGGAGATGAAAGAGTATCTCCACGGTCGCTTCCCGGAGGTCGTCGAGTTCGCGCCAAACTTGGACGAGAGCGGGGTTGAAGTGGACGCAGCGACCATCAGCGGTGTCTACGGAATCCTCCTGATACCCATGCTCTACGGCGTCCAGCCCGTGTATAGCGCGGGCAACTGGCCTGACGCATCACCCGCCGAGTCATTCACCAAGGAGTCCCTCTACGAGATGGGGAGCCCGGAGACGATGCCACACCTCCAGGCGCTCCTTCGTCAGATCACGCTCCTTCGCTCGAAATGGTGCCGGGCCTCCGGATACATGAACTACCAGGGAGTGCTCAACGTTGCTCTCAAGGTACGGGGCGAGGCCATCTTCACAGACTTCTACGATGATCCTGATTGGGTGCGCGACTTTCTCACACATATCGCGGAGAGCATCGCGGTAACGGCGGAGCTGATCTATGAGGCTCAGGGCATTCGTGCACCAGCGACCAGAGTCTTCTCTGTGAGTAACTGCGTCATCAATCTCGTGAGCCCCGACCAGTACACCGAGTTCTTGCTGCCATTGGACAACCGACTCGGTTCTCGCTTCCCGACCTTCGGGGTCCATACGTGCAACTGGAATGCTACGCCCTACTTTCGCGCCCTCCGAACAATCCCCCGGCTCGACTACATCGATATGGGTATCTCGTCCGACCTCTCGCTCGCCCGACAGATGTTTCCTGAGGCGCGGCGCACCGTGATCTACGATCCGGTTGGCCTCGAGACGAAATCGGAACAAGAGATTGAGGATGACATCATGAGGATAGCCGAGTCACTCGGACCGTGTGACATCGCACTCGCGGACGTCGACTATACGACGCCGGACGACCGGGTAAGACTCTTCCTTGAGCTCGCTCGGGCGACGAGCAGGCGGCTTGGGCAATGAGTGCGTCTCTGAATCGTTTTTGCTATCGGCACTCATTCATTGAGACCGACGCCGGATACGACGCCTGGGGCGCGATGGCGGTCGCGGACTTCGACTGTGACGGTCGTCCGGAGTTTGTCACCGGCGGCAAGGGCGGCGGATTTCTCTTTCTCTACGACCTCGATCCGGTGTCCGGGATCTGGAGGCGTCATGCGGTGAGCGAGGCGTACTCACCAAATGTGGGTGCGGCGGCCCATGACTGGGACCGCGACGGTCGTCCGGAGATCGTCACCGGCGAATGGGGCACGCGCCTCTGGTGGTTCTCCTGCCCCACAGGCGACCTTGACGCGTGGGAAGGAACCGTCGTCTACGACGGACTCTCCAATCCGCACGATCTCCTCGCATGTGACATTGATGGCGACGGCACGTACGAAGTCATCGTACGTAACAAGGGCGGTGACCTCCTGGTGCTTCGTCCAGGAACCGATCCCAGAGTGGCATGGCAATCGACGATTGTGGCGAGCGGACTCGAGGGTGACGGTACTGCTGTTGCGCGCGTCACCGCCGGCGGCGGCACAGACCTCGTGACGAATTGCGGGTGGTTCGAGAATGTCCGTGGCGACGGCTCGAGATGGGAACACCATCCGTTTGTGCCGGACGGTTTGCAGTTTGACCCGGAGTCGCGGGTTCAGGTCGCGGATCTCGACGGAAACGGAATGCCTGTGGCGGTGGTGACTGAATCCGAGATCCCCGACGGGCGAATGGTCCTGCTGCGATACCGCGACTCCCAGAGGCCGTGGGAATCCGAGCTTCTAATCGATGCCGATGAGAGGGTGTGTGGCATGCACTCGCTTCAGGTGGCAGATCTCGATGGAGACGGGAAGCTGGAGATCTTTACCGCTGAGATGGAAAACCGCAGGACGGACGGCGTGCTCTCAAAGCCCCGATGGATCGTGCTCGCGCGCGCCCGTACCTGGGAGAAACACATCATCCTCGACCAGAACCTTGGATCGCACTCTGCGGTGGTCGCCGACTTTGACGGCGACGGTCAGCTCGAGATCGTTGGGAAGCCCTGGCGCGCGAATGAGATCAACGGCGCCGACGGGAAGCATCACGTCGACTATCTTGACCCACCGTAGTCCGCCGCACCGGTTCTATCGCGCACTGGGTTCGAGAAGCGTCTTCACCCGCTCGAGTTCTGCCGACATCTCCGCGATCGTTTCTTTCGTGATCTCGTCCCGTGAGAGCTCATCGGCTGGCCGGGAGAGTAACGAGTGCTCGAAGTGCACGCTGACCGTGCCGTTCCAACCGGTCTCCGGGAGCAGCTCGCAGTAGCGCCCCCAGTCGACCATGCCGAACCCAACGGAGACGCTTTTTGGTGAGAAGCTCCCGTCCGGATTCCGATGCCAGAGCGCATCCTTGATAACGATAGACCTGATCCACGGTGCAACGGCACGCATGCCGAGAGGCCAGCTGAGCCCCCCCTCGATTACGGCGTGCCGGACGTCGTACTGACAACCCATCGCATCCGGCGAGAGGTCTACAAGGAGCTCAGCAAGATCCCAGACCGGCGCGCCAAACAGGTTGTCGCCGCAGTGATTCTGATAGGCTCCCGTGATGCCGTACCGGCCATTGAGCTCGGTCAGCCCATCGAGGTGCCGCTTGAACTCCCTCCGGTCCTCCGCGATCGAGTCTCCGTACCGGAAGTACCCCATGCGGTAGACTCCCACTCCGCATTCGGCGGCTACCCGAACGACCTCCCGAGCCGTCTCATCCGGCTCAGTAATGCCGGTCACGATCATAGGACATGCGAGGCCCTTGCGGTCGAGCAGCTCGATCGCGGCCGGGAGCTCTTCGGAGACGTTCTCCGGGTCCACGTGCCCCCCGGGACGAACGGCAAGATCGACGCCGTCGAAGCCTATCTGAACGAGCGCTTCCGCGAGCTCGGATATGGTGAGCCAATTGAGGTGCTTGGAAAAAACGCAGAACGTGGGTCTCATGGCTACTCGAGCCTCCATGGTTCGCGGTACTCGTAGTGGAGCATCGCATTCGCCTCTTCGTGGTTTGTGAATCGTTCGCCTTTTGCATCCCATCGGAGGCGTTCACCGGTGGCCAGTGCGATATTGGCAAGATGAGCAAAGCTCGTACTCCTGTGCCCATCCTCAAGGGAGCAGAACGGTGCGACTGATCGATCGATGACGCAGGAGAGGAAGTTATCTATCAGGTTCGCTGTCGAGTTCTCCTTGATCCCAAGGTCACCGTAGGCGTTCTGGCTTTCGAGCGTTCGTTCGATCGGTTCCATGAGCGAGTTCCACTCCTGGAACTGTCCGGGGTTCGTGGGTACTACCGAGTAGCCGTTTTGATCTGCCGCGAGTGTGCCATGTGTCCCGAAGATCTCAATCTCGCCGCCGGAGACGCGATGCCCGGCGGAAGCTTCGTTGACCTGGAACTCCACGATGCGACCTGATTCGAACTCGAAGAGAACGCTCAAGGTGTCCGGAATGTCTCGATCGTCATCAACGGCGTATCGGCCTCCAACAGCAGTGACCGAAATGGGAGCGGTCTCGCCGATCAACCACCGAATAACGTCCATGTAGTGCACGCCCCAGTTCCCCATCTGGCTACTGAAGTCACTCTGCCATCTGAAGTGGTACGGTGCGATGCTTTCGCTGTATGGACGGTGCGCTCGGGGACCAAGCCACATATCCCAGTCAAGCCCCGCCGGCGGATCACTGGGCGAAGCCTTCCCGATTCCCCTGGGATACATGTTGCTTGAATGCGAGGCGTACGCTCGAACGACTCGACCCACGAGCCCTTTGTGCACCTTCTGCGCAAGCTCCTGATAGATCGACGAGCCGCGGCGATTGAGGCAGACTGCGCCGGCCCTTCCAGTCTCCGCTTCGACCTCTACCATGCGTCGCCCCTCATGCACCGTTGCGGTTAGAGGTTTCTCAACAAAGACATCCTTCCCGGCACGGAACGACATGATCGTCTGCACGGCATGCCAGTGGTCCGGCGTGGAAATCACAACTGCATCAATGTCATCACGATCAAGCAGGTCGCGGAAGTCGGTATATCGATCGATCCGCTCCGGCAACTGCTCATCGAGACTTGGCACGTTCCGCTTGACCAGAAGGCGCGGATCAATCGCCGAGCGATCACGATCGAGATACGGCTTGTAGACGTCTGCGAGTGCTACCACCTGAGCTCTCTCGTTCTCAAGTGTCCACCGCAGGAGTTGCGTCCCTCTATTTCCTACTCCGATAAACCCTATGCGTACCTTGTCCATCTCTGCTCCATCTTCTCTCGTTCAGAATCCTACCTGCCGGCTTCTGCAACCGGCGCCGGAAGGCGTCGCTCAATCTCGTCAATGCGGTACCCAAAGCCGGGTCTCTCCAGGCAGCTCGAGAGGTCGATGGTCCCACCCGTTCGGCCAAACAAGCCGGGGTGGATCGCCTCCTCCGGCGCGGATGCCGCCGGGTAGAACTGCATGCTGTTGGTCTCAACGCCCATGATCGTCCCCGCGTAATAGCCGAGCTGCGCGTGAGAGATCTGCGCGAGCATCGGATTCGTCAGATCCTGAACCATGACCTGCATTCCGTGTTGATGGGCCCAGGCAAGGGAGAGGAGAGCACCGGTCTGTGTCTTGCATGTCTTGAGAGCGACGCCGGTCCATCCAAGCTCGTACCCTCTTCTGACATAGGTCCAGTCGTGGGCGCTCTCGTCCATAAAGAGCGGCTTGCGCGCACTCACTGAGTGGACGTCGATGGGGTTTGCCTCCAGGTCGTAGGGGAACGGCTGTTCAACGTAGAGGAGTGCCCCGTAGAGCCGCGGGTCGCGATCCCTGATTGTATCGAGGATCTGATTCACGTACGCGGGGTCAACGACGCGGCAGTTGAAGTCCGCTGTGAGCCACTCGACACCCAGGGGGAAGGCAACGCTGCCTACCCGCTCAAGCCGGCCGAGGTCCCACGCTTGGTCGTCTCCCGTCAGCTTCACCTTCAGGCATCGCAGCTGATCCACATTGATCCAATCTGAGAGGACGACTGGATAGCCGTCATTCGGCTCGTCTCCGCTGAGCTCCGTTTCCGCGACCGCGTCCTTGCCACCAACGAGATGCCAGGCAGGAATGGTGGAGTCGCCCGCAGAGGAGAGGTAGTCTTCGACGCATTTCCCACGGAAGGCGGGATCACCGAACACGCCGCCAAGATCGGGCGACCCGTACTCGGGTCCGTACAAGTCGTAGATAGGCGCATTACAGGCGATCCCGAACGCATCGTGAAGTGCGATGTCAAAGGGAGAGCAGCAGACCAAGGCCGCCAGGACCGGGAGCGGCTCCTTGCCGGCGCGCTCACTTGTATTGAATCTGTCCCGGAGGGGCGGAAGAACACTAGAAAGAAACTCTCGTCCCACCGTGAGTGGATGTCCGTACGGCTCGAAATCGGCCCAGGCGGCTGTCAGCCGCTCGGAAAACGCGACTAATGCGGCCTCGCGCTCAGCGTAGGGGAGCTCCGAAGGCCAGACCCACTGAACGCTGAGCGGGGTCTCACCCCAACCCGTGACATGCTGACCGTCCGTTGTCGCGCAGTCGAGGCGGACTCTCGAACAGACAACGTGCGTCAGTGTCTCGTTGCCAAACTTGAGAGGAATCCGAGTCTCAATTGGAATGAGGTGGAGGGCGGCACCCCGGGCTACGATTTGCTTCACTGACACGCTGTTAGCATAATATGCTTGAGAATCGTCGAAAATGGCGAAATCAGACAATCACTTACCAAAAATTGATGCGACACTCGGCTGCGAACTGCTTTTCGCACAACCTGGGTCGAGCGATGCTACTGCCGGAACGCGGTGGCACCGTCACGAGTTCTGGCAGCTCGAAGTGGGCGTTCGCGGGCGAATCAGGTGGGGCGCAGATGAGCAGCGTGGTTGGCTCGAACCGACAGGCGGGCTTCTCGTGGCACCAGACACGCTCCATCGGTTTGTCTATCCGGAGAGCCGCGTCGATTGGCTGACATTCAAGTATGCCCTCATCGGCACCTCCACAGTGAATCGGGTGTGGCACCTTTCGGGAGAACCCTGGTTTGCGGACTCCACCGAGTTCTTGGGCCGGATTGCGAACTCCCGAACACATCACAACAGAGGGTGGCGCGCGCTCGCGGAGGGCTTGCTCGCGGGACTCTCCGTTGCAGCCACGGCGGACGAGGCTGCGCAGCGACCAACACCCACACTTGTCGAGACCGTGCGCCAGGTCGTGTCTGAACGCGCACCCAGGGAGATCCGTGTGAGAGAAATCGCTTCACACGTGGGGCTCTCAGAAGGGTACCTATCACATCGGTTCAAGGAGCAGGCCGGTGAACCGCTTAAGCGATTCATCGATCGCCACCGGTACCAAGCGGTCGAGCAGCTCCTTCAGTTCGCAGACATGCCAATAAAGCTGATCGCGGTACAATGTGGATTCGCCGATCTCTTTGGTTTCTCGCGCTTCGTGAAGAGAATTGCAGGATCCTCCCCGCGCGCGGTTCGAAATGCCGTTCGGGATCCAGGCGATAGGGGAGTCTGAGCCTCGGATAGGGCTCGTTACGGAGCTTGATAGCTCGAGCGACTGGACGTGACCCAATCGCCACGCGCCTAGTGGTATAGTTACGCGCATCGTTTATGCTACTCATAGGCTCAGGAAAGGAGGCAAAGTGAGCGGATATACACCATTCTTGGGACGAGTAGATATTGAAAAGATCCCGTCCCAGCACGACAGACTAACTGAAGAGATGAGATCGTTGTTCGCCAAGGAGCCGAGCAAGGATGATCCGGCCTTCGACATACATGCCCACATCTTCAACTACGATCACGTCCCGGACAGATTCATCAGAGTGAAGGTGAACATGAACCCCCGGTTACTGAACAGAGTCGGTCGTTTCCTCCATAACCTCTTGCCAAGAAGGGACGACGACTGGTTCAGCCGGCAGCACTACTTCTTGAAGGACATGGCGAGTGCAACATCAGAGACCATTTTCGCGAAACTGCAGGGATACTACTCCGGTTCTGCAAAGCTCCGGAGGCAGCTCTTTCCGGGCGGTCGATTCAAGGAGATGATCATCGGAATCCTACCTATGGATTTTCAACCAAATCCCAAGGTTGGAATCCGGGGCAGCATCAACGTGCGTTACGAAGACCAACTTCACGAGGTGAATGAGGTCAGGAAACTGTTTCCAGCCACCGCGCTACCCTTCTTGGCTGTCCACCCTGAGCGTGAAAACCTCCGTGACATCTTTCTGAAGGCATTCACTGAAGACAAGTATCTCGGCGTGAAAATCTACCCATCTGTCGGATATCTCCCGGCCCACCCGAACCTCATGGGCCTCTACGCGGTGTGCGAGGAAAAGGGCATCCCAATAACCACGCACTGCGGCGGTGGGGCCGTGCGAGCCTCCCGGAAGCGACTCGGTCGAGTACCAGGCCACGATGTGACCGAGATCGAGGGGTATCCGTCAAATCGCCCGGTGAAGCTCCGCGGCAACCAGGCGTTCGCTGACTTCTTCAACATGCCAAAGCGATGGCGCCCTGTACTTGAGACGTTTCCGAACCTCAAATTAAACCTTGCGCATTTTGGTGCGATTGAGGCTTGGGACCAATACGTGAGGGGCGAGAGCGGCGATCCATGGCCGGTACAAATCATGGAACTCA
>JANQQY010000291.1 GCA_028284845.1 Spirochaetales bacterium | reverse complement strand
CGGGCGCTGGCAAGAGCGCATCACTTCATCGCTTCCCGTCGATCCTGCCGCCGCTCACGGCGGATGAATCGATCGAGGTCGCACGCATCCGGTCCCTTGCCGGCGAGCATTTGCAGGCCCTCACGTCGGAGCGGCCGTTTCGAACACCGCACCATTCCGCGACGACCGAAGGTCTTCTTGGGGGCCGGAGTCTCGTTCCCGGCGAGGCCGCGCTGGCGCACGGAGGCGTTCTTTTTCTTGACGAGGCGCTCGAGTTTCGCCGTCCCGCTCTTCAGGCCCTGCGGGAGCCGATCGAGCACAAGCGAGTTCGCGTTGCCCGCTCGGGGCTCAACTACTGGTTCCCCGCCCATTTTCAGTTGTTGATCGCCACGAATCGATGCCCTTGTGGGATGCTCGGACGCACAGACCGGACCTGTCTTTGCAGTGTCGCTGAGGTTGAACGATACTGGCGTCGCCTTGGGGGGCCGCTGCTCGACCGGATTCCCATGAGGGTGCCGGTGCGTCCGGCGCCTGTCGATTCGTTGCCGCGCACCGATTCGACGCAGAAAATGCGTTCTCGCGTCCTCGCCGCTACAACGTTCCGCCTCAATGACCGTGACCAGTCTCGCCCCAATGCGGATCTCTCCTGGAACGAGACGCATGCAGCATCTCACTTGAGCAAGACCACGCGCGAGGTCGTGCGCCGCGCCGTAGAGTCGTTTGGACTCTCCACTCGCGCCTCGATTCAGGCGACCCGTGTCGCGCGTACGATAGCCGACCTTCAAGCGTCCCACGCGGTTACAGAGGACCACGTTCTCGAAGCGCTCTCCTATCGAAGGTTCGGCGAAGAGCGCGCCCCATGGCTTGAAGACATTTAGTCGACGTACGATCGCCCTGTTGGCGCCCCCGGTGCTGCCGACTATATTGCGGTATGAAGCTTTACAGCCGCGGGCAACTCGTTTTGTTCTCAATTGCGGCCGCTGTCCTCGCTGTTGGCGTCGTAACGGCGGTGTTCCTCGTTGGAGACCCTGGTAGTCGAACGCGGTCGAGTGCTGGGGACGAGATTGGGTTTGTGCTCGTGCCCGGTCCGGAGCCTATTCTGGTACCCACCACCACTGGAGAGGGATTCACACCGGATGAGGTAGAGACCATCTCCGTCTTCGAGGCGAGGAATGATGGGGTCGTGAACATCTCCACGCAGCGACTCACGATGAACTGGTTTTTTGAGGCAGTTCCGGAGCAGGGTCAATCCGGATCTGGTAGCATCATCGATCAGAGAGGCTATGTCCTAACGAATAACCACGTAGTTGAGGGCGCGTCTGAGGTGAACGTCACTCTTGCCGACGGCAGCACGATGAGCGGCGAAATTGTAGGTGCCGACGTTGAGAATGATCTCGCCGTGCTGCGATTTGATCCAGGAGATCGTCAGTTGGCGACGATTCCTCTGGGGGATTCGTCCGATCTTCGGGTTGGGCAGAAGGTACTGGCAATCGGCAATCCATTTGCGATCGGTCGCACCCTTACCACGGGAGTCATCTCTGGTCTCGGACGGAGCATCAGAAACCAGGATAGCTACATTATCAATGGTCTTATACAGACCGATGCGAGCATCAACCCCGGTAATTCCGGCGGGCCCCTGCTCAACTCACGCGGCGAGATGATCGGCATCAATACAATGATCTACTCGCAGAGCGGTGGCTCGATCGGAATCGGATTTGCCGTGCCGGTCGACACTGCCCGGCGGGTCGTACCCGACCTGATCGAGTTCGGTACCGTCCGACGAGGTTGGATCGAGCTCATTCCCGTTCAGATCTTCCCCCAGCTCGTTCGATACGCCGGACTTCCCGTGGACGAGGGGCTTCTCATCTCCCAGGTTCAGCCGGGAGGGAACGCCGAGGAGGCAGGATTGCGAGGCGGCAACACTCGGCAGACGCCCATCCGTACGCGGGGCTCTACCATCTACCTTGGGGGCGACATCATCTCCCGAGTAGGCGATACGCGGGTACGCACGCTGGCGAATCTCTTTGAGGCGCTTGAGGAGACGCGCCCCGGCGATTCAATCGAGATCACCTATATCAGAGGCGGGCGCGAACGAGAGACGATGGTCGAACTCGTAGAGCGCCCGTCGCGCCTGAGGTTGGACTAATGCCTATACATCGATTCCGAGTTTCGGCCGAGTACGAGCCGGCGGGTGACCAAGGTTCCGCCATCACAGCACTTGCTGACGGGATACGTCGCGGCGAACACAGTCAGACCCTTATGGGAGTCACGGGCTCCGGGAAGACCTACACGATGGCGAAGATCATCGAGGAGGTTCAGCGCCCCACGCTTGTTGTCAGCCACAACAAGACACTCTCTGCCCAGCTCTTTCGCGAGTTCAGGGAGTTCTTCCCGGACAACGCCGTTGAGTACTTTGTCTCCTACTACGACTACTACCAGCCCGAGGCATATGTGGCGAGTCGTGACCTCTACATCGAGAAGGACGCTTCGATCAATGAGGAGATCGAGCGGCTACGGCTTTCGGCGACGACGAGTCTTCTCGAGCGTTCGGACGTCATCGTCGTTGCCACCGTTTCTTGCATCTACGGTCTTGGGAGTCCACGCGACTACCGAGAGATGCGTCTTCGTCTCGATGTCGGCTCTGAGATCGACATATCCCAGATTCGTCGACGTCTGATCGATCTCCAGTACGACCGAAACGACGATATCCTCCAGCGTGGCAGGTTCCGTGTTCGTGGCGATATCATCGAGATCTTCCCTGCCTATGCGGAACACGCCTACCGTGTTGAGGTCGATTGGGACGAGGTCAGTTCAATCAAGTCGTTTGATCCGGTGTCCGGTGAAGTGACTGACGAGCTTGGTGTCGCGATGATCTATCCGGCGAAGCACTTTGTGATGCCTCAGGACCAGATTCGCATTGCGATCAATCGGATCAAGGACGAACTCGACGATCGATACAAGCAGCTCCTTGATCAGGAGAAACTCGTCGAGGCCCAGCGCCTCAAGAGCCGAACCGAGTATGACATCGAGATGATGCACGAGATGGGGTACTGCTCGGGGATTGAGAACTACAGCCGGCACCTGAGCGGACGGAACGAGGGCGAACGACCCGCCGTCCTGCTCGACTACTTCCCGGACAACTTTCTCACCTTCATCGATGAGAGCCATGTGACCGTTCCTCAGGTCCGCGGCATGTACGCGGGCGACAGAAGCCGGAAGCTATCATTGGTCGACTACGGCTTCCGCCTCCCATCGGCTCTTGATAACCGACCCCTTGTATCTGAAGAGTTCGAGAAGCTTCTTGATCAGGTCGTCTACGTGTCTGCGACGCCCGGTGACGAAGAACTTGAGAAGAGCAGTGCGGTGGTCGAGCAGATTATTCGGCCGACTGGCCTGGTTGATCCGGAGATCGTCGTGCGTCCGAGCGAGGGACAAATCGAGGATCTCTACGGCGAGATCAGAGCGCGCGTTGCCGCCGACGAGCGTGTTCTCGTTACGACGCTTACTAAGAAGATGTCTGAGGACCTGACGGACTATCTCTCCAATCTGGGATTGAAGGTGCGATATCTGCATTCGGAGATCGAGACGATCGAGCGGGTCGAGATTCTCACACAGCTTCGGCAGGGCACCTTTGACGCCCTCGTTGGGATTAACCTCCTTCGCGAGGGTCTCGATCTACCGGAGGTCTCACTCATCGCGATTCTTGACGCCGACAAGATTGGTTTTCTACGCTCCGCGACGTCGCTCATTCAGACGATCGGGCGTGCGGCAAGGAACGTGAACGGCAAGGTCATCATGTACGCCGATCGCATGAGCGAGGCTATGGATGTCGCGATCAAGGAGACCGAACGCAGACGCGCCATTCAACTGGAGTACAACGAGACTCACGGGATTACGCCTCGGACCATCTCAAAAGCGATACGCGACATTCTGGTGCGCGAGAAAGAGGAACAGCAGGAGAATGAGCGTGAGACCATTGAGGTTCTGAAGCAGGGTTACAACGTCGCGATCCCGGCGGAACGAAAGAAGCTGATCAAACGCCTGGAAGAGATGATGCTCGAGCATGCAAAGAACCTGGAGTTCGAGCAGGCGGCTGTCGTTCGAGATGAGGTCCAGAAGCTGAAGGAGATTGGCGCCGGCGCGAAGTAGGGTGCGATCAGCTCTCTCGCTGCTATCTCGCCTCAAACAGGACAAAATCGACCGCCCCGCCTGAGACGCGCGGTACGAATTTGCCCTCTCCAAAAAAGAATTCGTTCTCTACTCGGACAATCTGATCTCGGGCGTACGCGTACGCCTCGTTCGCCGTCACCAATCCGTCGAAGTTGCGATCTGCCTCCGCGGGAGTCTGAAGCAGATAGTGTGTGAAGATCCCGTTTCCGTAGACCGGTCCTTCGTACAAGAACTCTTGTTCTCCCGAGGCCGAGATGACAATGGCCTGCCGTTCGCCGACATCGGAGGCTCCAACATCAAGAAGACCCGAGCCGTAGTCGAGGTAGAGCGTGATCGCGTCGAGTGTGTCCAGCACAGACACCCCTTCGTCCCAACCCTCGTAGCTTTCCGGGATTGTGTCCGCCGCGGTTCCCGACCCGCGGAACCCGCCGGAGTGACACGCGTCAATCACGACCATCTGCATCGACGACGGAAGCGTGCCGAGCAGATCTGAGAGTTCGTCGTCGCTCAGGCTCTCGTCCAATACGGCAAGGACATCATCAACGCTCTGTACAGAGATACTGTTGATCGGCATCGCATCGTGAAGAAGGAGCTGTTCTGTGAACGCGCCACTCCCTGTTGGCTCGGACGCACCCGACTCTGAGTCGAAGTAGGAGTCCCATGCATCCGGGAAACTGCTCCCATAGACTGAGTCCATCCCGTCGCCGTACCCATGGCCGGCGAAGTAGAACACAAAGCGCGTATCCGATCCGCCGTTCGCCTCGATTCGTGATCCAATCTCGGCGAAGTCCAACTCGAGCTGCGTCATGGTTGCGTCTTCGTTGGTTCTGAGAATGACGTCGAACCCCTGCTCGACAAGAAGCGCCGCCATGTCAATCGCATCGTCATCCGGGTAGGTCAAGTCGTATGAATCGCCCGAGATTGGTGGGCTCGCGGGGTAGTAGTCGGAGACGCCGTAGACGATGGCGAACCCCGGCGGGACGACGGACGCCTCGAAGAACGTACACGAGTACAAGAAGAGTGCTGCGGATGCAAGAATTGCACAGCGCGCGACACGAGGTCCCATACGCTAAAAGTACGCCGCTGGAGATCGGAAATCCACGGCAAGACGTCCTGTCAGGCCTGCGGAGAACGCAACGTCCAGGTCGGAACGAAACTGGTACGAGAGTGGAATTGCCCACATAATTGAGGCCCGGTCGGTGATGCGGGTAGCGAACGTCGGTCCAACGATGACCTCCGGGAAGAAGAAGAGCAGACTCGTCAACTCGTACGAGGCCAGGTTCAGAGTGACCCCAAGTGATCCACCAATTCCCGCAGACCCGGTCGCCCAGCCTTGGAGCCAGATCGATCTCGTGGCGATTCCGCGATAGACAACGCCGTTCAGACCGGAGCTCTGAAGAACCATTCCGACGGCTGCACCGCCACCGAACCCCGCATCGACCTCGTTGGCAAATGACCATCTTCGCTCAATCCCAAGCCCTATCTCCGACCCAAGTTGAACGCCAAGATCGAATCGAGTATCCTGAGCGAACAACACAGCCTGGCGTGAGCGTAGCAAGAGTGAAACGTCCGCCGAAGCGAGCTGTGTTCCCGCGCAAAGAATCAGGACGATGAATAGTCGCTTCACTACACCGCAGAATGCATCGAGTGGGAAAAACGGTCAACGGTTCGTGGGTCTGGTTCTTGGTCTGATCGTGCTGCTGGTGGGGTGTGCGCGAACTGATGTTCCGGCGGTCGAGCTCCCGTCGACTTCGATTATTGATACCCGGCCGACATGGGCGGTGATTACCGTTCCCTACCTGCGGCTTCGCGGGGGGCCGTCGTCGGACGAAGCGGTTGTGAGTCACCTGCGTCGCGGGGACATAGCACGCATCATTGCCATCGATGCGAGGGTCGTCAATCTTCAGGGCGTTGTCGGCCGGTGGTATCATCTGGTCGCCGGCGACGCGGAAGGGTGGGCTCTGAACACAACGCTCGAGGCCCTAAACTCCGAGGCCCGGGCGCAGAATGTTGCCGCTCGGTTGTTAGAGGAGTAGATGGACACGATCGTCACGCTTCTGCCATTCGTACTTCCACCGCTCTTGGGCGCCGTCATCGGGTACGTCACCAACGCCCTTGCGATTAAGATGCTCTTCCGACCGCTTGAGGAGAAGCGCTTCCTGGGAGTTCGGATCCCACTCACTCCAGGTATCATTCCCCGGCAACGCGACCGGCTTGCTCATAGCATTGCACGAATGGTCTCGACGAAGCTTCTCACGGAGGACATCCTGCTCTCTCGTCTCCAAGACGATGAGTTCAGCAGATCTCTGGAGGAGACGGTATCGAGGTTCACTGCCGACGTGCTTGATGGCGTGACCGGATCCGAGTCTCCGGACGCCCATGCGCAGAGTGAAGTGATCCGCGTCTTTGAGAAAATCGTTCAGAGCTTCTTTGCCTCGAACTCGTTCGCGACGATCGTCCGCAAGACGACAGACTCGCTTGCCGGCGGTGCGATGCAGATGCGCGCTGATCGACTCCTCCCATCGGCTGATGTGGTGGCTGCGCTCGTGAACCGGGGACTTGATGCTGCCACCGATGGTCCGTTCTTTGAGAATGCTGAGAGGGCGGCGCGTGACTGGCTCACGGGTCATCTTGAACGCGACACTCCTCTCGGTGACATCATTGGTGGTGTTGCGGTGGAGCGAATCCAGGGAGTGGTGCCGGGACTCTACGAGCCGGCCCTTGATGCCCTGATCGCCTTCTTGCGGCAGCAGTCAACGCGTGACGCGCTCTCGGTACATGGCCGCGAGCTTGTGGGCCGGATTCTAAAACGACTCAACCTCTTTCAGCGGTTCCTTGTGTCGGCGACACAGTACGACAAGAACCTTCGGGAGACGATGCCGGAGATCGTTGACGACGTTATCGCGAGTGTCGACCGAGCCGGTCGCGACATGGAGAATCGGGGACGACTCATCGTAGCGTTGCAGGCCAAGGTGAAAGAGATCGCGGCGACCGGCGTCCGGTCGCTGTTCGAGCGCTTTGAGCTCGACGCAAACGAGCTTGTTTCTCGTCTCTTCGCCCTCGCCGGTAAGCTCATTCGGCGTGATGACGTCAGAGAGAAGCTTGCGGATGCGGTCAATGGGTTCACGATTCGTCACGGTGGCGAAGATATTGGAACCCTCATTGAGAAGGTCGCCGGTACGCCTCAGGAGCAAGTGGTGGAACGAGTTGTCGCCATTGCAGAACGCTGGGTGGGTGATCACACCAATAGGATGCGACTCGCCTCCCGGGTCGTCACCTTCGTGCGGGAGCGGCTTGCCGGCCCGGAGCGCGTACCGTTGTCAGAGCTTCTTCCGATCGCTTCGGACGACAAGGAGAGCATCGATCACTTCCTGACGGTTCGCCTTCAGACCTTGGTAGCGCGTCGTGTGCCGGAGATCATCAGCGGCCTCGATGTCTACACGATGGTCGTCAACAAGATCAACGGCCTCGACATGGAGAGCGTTGAACAGCTCCTCCTGATGGTGATCGCTCGCCACCTCAAATGGATCAACCTCTTTGGAGCGCTTCTCGGTTCGATTATTGGGGGGATACAGGTCGTTCTCAGTCAGGTGGTGTAGATGTGGAGGTGAGTGCGTCCCATTCGCCGACTCCGGCTCTCCGGCCGGACTCCAGCTCGGCGTCGGTCTTCCACTGGGGAATCTCGACGGTGAATGTTGAGCCCTCGCCCAGGACGCTGTCGACCGTGACCTCTCCAAGGTGCGCACGCGCAATATGCTTGACGATTGCAAGGCCGAGTCCGGTGCCGCCAAGGTCCCTGCTTCGAGCCTTGTCCGTACGGTAGAAGCGCTCGAAGATGCGAGGGAGGTCGCGGCTTCGGATGCCCTGCCCGTGATCTCGCACCGTGATCCGAAGCATCTCGTCATTGCACATCACCGCGATCTCGACATCACTTCCGTCCGATGAGTACTTGATTGCATTGTCAACAAGATTCACGAGCGCCTGCTCGATCAGGTTCGGGTTACCCCACGCGTGGTCTTCACCGTCAACGCGATATTGGATCGAGATCTGTTTGTCGTCCGCGCGAGGCCCACAGAGTTCGATCGTCGAAGCAAGAACCGATTCGATAGGAAACTCGTAGAAGGTGATTCGCTGGTCCTTCTGCTCGAGTCGCGAGAGACTCAGCAGATCCTCGATGATCGCGTGAAGTCGGTCGGCGTGATTCAGAATGATCGAGAGGAACCGTCGCGAGTTCTCCGGCTCGTCGGCGGCACCATCCAGTAACGTCTCCACGAACCCCTTGATCGAGGTGATCGGGGTCTTTAGTTCGTGGCTCACGTTCGCAACAAAGTCCTTTCGAAGCTCTTCGAGATGTTGCAGCCGAGTAATGTCGTTAAGAACGAGCAGCGTGCCACTCGTTTCGTTCTCCGCCACGTCGCGGAGCGCAGTCGCATGGACCTGAAGATGGAGCGGGCGATCGCGATAGAGCGTCACCGAGCGCTCTATTGGCTGGACCACGCCCTCGGTAGATTCTGCGATCTCATCAAGCTGGGCGTTGCGCAGGTACTCGATCAAGGTTCGGTCGGTCGCTCCTGCTGGATCGACGTTGAGGAGCCGACCTGCCGCGTCGTTCATGCTGACGATGGTCCTGTTCCGGTCGAGGACGATCACCCCTTCTACCATGCTTGAGAGAATCGCTTCGAGCTGGTTTCGCTGATCGCTGATCGCCGCAAGCCGGTGCTCGAGCTCTGTCGCCATCTCGTTGAGCGTCTCCGCGACCGTCACGAGTTCGGCCGGACCCTTTGGAACCGTCTGGACCTCGAGATTGCCAATCGCGAAACTCCGAGCCGTATCCTCGATCCACCGTATCGGCCGACGGATCCACCGAAGAACGGCGTGGATAAAAAGAGCCAACCCGGCGATCAACCCCCCGGCGAGGGTCAGCGCGAGTACGAGCACCATATTCGATACTGACGAGCGACGAGTGAGCGCGGTCGCACCAATGATGTATCTGATTGCTTCACCGTCACTGGCCCCGCGGTCGATCGGGCGACGTACGTAGATCACCCGAGACCCAGGGGCAATTCGAACGACGCCGGTCTCCTCCAGATCTTCACCGTCGACTGCCGCAAGAACCAGATCAAGTACCCCCTCGCCCGTTCGGTTCGAGAGGATTGCGCTCTCGTCGACAATTGCCAGATCGATCTCGTCGCCGGTCGCCGCAAGCATGTAGTCGATCGCCGACTCAACCGGCTTGCCCTCGCCATAGTGCTCGTAGGCGGCGGCCGCTATCCGTGTTGCGGTATCGATTCGCTCGCTCGCGTGGATGTTGTCGTAACGACGCAGAACAATCCAGGTAGCCGATCCAATCAAGAGAAGACCGATGCCTACTGCGAGGAGGTAGAGCCAGAAGACTCGCGAATAGAGTGACCGCGTCACATGCGCCCCTACTCAGCCTGGAGTCGGTACCCCACGCCGCGCACCGTTTGAATGAGTTTCCCCTGTGCACCGAGTTTCTTCCGGAGTCCGAGAATCTGAACGTCAACCGACCGCTCCGTTACTGGGTAGTCCTTCCCCTTGACGGTATCGATAATCTTGTTTCGCGAGAAAACCCAGCCGGGGTTCCGCGCAAGAAACTCAAGGATGGAGAACTCCGTTGCTGAGAGCATGATCTGATTCGTGCCTATCCAGACCTCGTGTCGTGAGATATCGATTCGTATCCCGTGGATCTCCACAAGGTCGTGTGTAGATTCGTCGTTGGCTCCGCTTCCACGTCGGAGTGCTGCACGAATGCGAGCAACGAGTACCTTCGGGCTGAACGGCTTTGTTATGTAGTCGTCTGCGCCGGTCTCCAGTCCGCGCACGATATCCGCGTCTTCGGCTCGAGCCGTGAGCATGATGATGGGAATCTGCGCTGTTAAGCTGGAACTTCTGATGCGCCTGCAAACCTCGGTGCCGTCGACTCCGGGAAGCATCAGGTCGAGTACCATCACGTCCGGATCGATTCTGCTTGCCTGCGCGAGTGCCGCTTCACCACTGTCGACGGTGTGGACCTCGAACCCTTCGCGTTCGAGATTAAACTTGATCAGTTCAAGAATGTCTCGCTCGTCGTCAACAACGAGGATTCGTTCTCCGGCCATTGCTACTTGTTGAGCTCGACGTGCTCGCCGGTCTTCGAGAAGACAACCCATTCGCAGATGTTGGTCACGTGGTCGCCCAAGCGCTCGAGGTACCGATTCAAGAAGAGCAGTTCGACGCCGTGCTCGAGCCACTCAGGCTTGTCCCGCATGATGGAAAGCAGGTTCTGGTACATCGCTCGGTGCACCTTGTCAATTTGGTCATCCCGCTCCGCCACCGCCTTTGCATATGTGGCGTCTTGCTCGACAAACGCTGTGAGCGCGTCGTGCACCATCTGTGTTCCGGTCCGCGCCATCGATTCTATGCTGGGAACGGAGGCTACGATCAACTCGCTCGGCAGTTTCTCCACGGCGCGCGCGATGTGACGCGCGTGATCCCCAATCCGTTCCAAGTCCGCGGCAATCTTGGCCGCGGTCATGATGTCTCTGAGATCGGTGGCGCCGGGTTGCTCGGTAGCGATGATGGTCGTCGCGAGATCTTCGATCTCGCGTTGCAGTGCGTCGATGACCTTGTCGCCTTCCACAACGGCTGTTGCGAGTTCCACATCCTCGTTCCGAAGCGATTCAAGCGCCTTGTTCAGCGCCTCCTCAACGAGCGCCCCCATCCTGAGGATGCTCTGATGCAGCTCCGACATCTGGTTGTTGAGCGGCAGTCTTCCTTCCATAGTTCAGCTCCTCTTCTCTACATCATCCGAACCGGCCGGAGATGTAGGCCTCAGTCCGTTCGTCTTTCGGATTGAAGAACAGCTCCCGAGTCTTTCCCCATTCAACCAGATAACCTGATCTCTTGTCATTCACCATGAAGAACGCAGTCTTATCTGAGATGCGTCCTGCCTGTTGCATGTTGTGCGTCACGATGATGATGGTGAATCGCTCCTTCAGCTCGAAGATCAGATCCTCTATCTTGCTTGTGGAGATTGGATCGAGCGCAGACGCCGGCTCATCCATCAGGATGATCTCCGGCTCGACGGCGATCGTTCGTGCGATACAGAGTCGCTGTTGCTGCCCACCAGAGAGACGAAGTGCGTTCTGCCTGAGTTTGTCCTTCACCTCGTCCCACAACGCGGCGCGTCGCAGGGAGTTCTCAACCAATTCATCGTAGTCGCCCTTGTAGCCGTTGATCCGGGCACCCCATGTGATGTTGTCGTAGATCGACTTGGGAAACGGGTTTGGCTTCTGGAAAACCATCCCGATTCGCCGTCTGATTTCAACAGGATCAACGTCGTCGTCGTAGACGTTCTTTCCATTGAAGAGGACCCGTCCATCGGCCCGGGTTCCCGGGATCAGATCGTTCATCCTGTTGATGGTGCGTAGCACAGTGCTCTTGCCACATCCTGAGGGTCCAATGAGTGCCGTGACCTCGTTCGTCCGGAACCTGAGGCTCACGTCCGTCACGGCGTGAAAATCACCGTAGAAGAAGTTGAGGTCGGCAATTTCGACGGCGACCGGTCCACCGTCGGTGTCCTCCGGCGCGGCCGCAGTGGCGGAGGTCGAGGCGGCCATAGCTCGCTTGAGGGCGTCTTGGCTGCCGCCGGCTTCAGTCGAATCCCCTGCGAATTCTTCAGACGTATCCGTCTTGCTGTCCATTACATAAGCCTCCGTTTTCGGATCCGGTCTCGCATAATGATCGCGAACGCGTTCATGGTCAGAAGAAGCACGAGAAGCACAATGATCGCCGCAGCCGCGACGTTTCGGAAGGCCCCCTGAGGTCGTGCCGACCATTGGTAGATCTGTATTGGTAGAGCGGTGAATTGGGTAAATAGTGACCTTGGATCAATAAAGATCACCGTCGCCGCTCCGGTCAGAATGAGCGTCGCAGTGTCGCCGGTCGCTCGTGAGACGGCAAGAATCGCTCCGGTGAGAATCCTGTCGAATGAGGCGGGGATCACATGGTGCCAGATTGTCTGCCACTTTGTTCCACCCAGGCCGTAGCTCGATTCCCGCAGCGACTGGGGCACCGCTCGGATCGCCTCTTGTGAGCTGATGATGATGATCGGCAGAATCAGGAGCCCGAGCGTGAGTCCGGCAGACAGAACCGTGCGTCCTGTTGGATCAGTTGTCGCCGATGCCCCAAAGACCGCACCACTCGTGATGGGACCCATGATCCGTACAAAGAAGGCGAGTCCGAGAAGACCGTAGATGATCGACGGAACGCCCGACAGATTGTAGATGTTGACTCGGATGATCCGGTTGACGAACGTATCACGCGCATACTCCTCAAGGTAGATAGCGGCGCCAACGCCAAGCGGAAATGCGAAGACGATCGTGATGAGAATCATCCAGAGCGAACCGAGGATCGCCGTACGCACGCCGGCGAACTGCGGGTCGGGGTTCTGCGGACTCACAATGAAGCGTGCCGTGAGCCAGACGCGAAACTCCAGTCGAGTCCCAGGCTCCGCTTTTGTGTTCATCCACTCGTCGATCTCGCGCCGATTGAAGATGGATGGGAACAGATTCCACGTCTCTTCAATCTGTGGATTGACGACTCGAATACGGACCAGCTCCACGAGATCATCCAATGACCGTTCTGCGAGCGGCTCTTCAAAGTTGAGCCTGCGGAGCAGGCCCGTACTCACGTTTGCCTCAAGAATGGCGATCAGCTCTTCGCTCGAGAGCTCTGTCAGCGGAGCACCGCGTTCTGAGAGGGTCTCAGGCTCGATCGTGTTCTTAACGGCTACATATCCGAACGCCCCGCTGATGATGTTCAGGATCAGAATGACCAGCGCCATGACAGCGATGCTCGTTGATAGGTAGAAGACATATCGCCAGATCGTTCCGGCGGTTCGCCTCCTGCTGATGTTCTCGCGTGTATCTGTTTCGGTACCGTAGTGATTCGTGGTGGCAAACTCACTCATTCATAGACCTCACGGTACTTCGTCACGATTCTGCGGCTGATCATGTTCAAGGTGAGTGTGATGAGGAAGAGAAGCAGGCCGAGTGCGAATACGCTGTTGTAGTCGAGCGTGTCGTAGCCGATGTCACCGCCGCTAATGCGCACGATATGTCCTGTGATCGTCTCTGCCGCTCGGAATGGGTTGAACGTGAAGTTGGGGCCGGCGCCTGCTGCCAGCGAGACGATCATCGTCTCGCCTACCGCCCGTGATAGGGCAACAATAAACGAGGCAGCAATTCCGGAGATCGCAGCGGGGAGCACCACCCTGAGCGCCGTCTCCATCTTGGTGCCGCCCAATCCGTAGGCCGCCTCGCGAAGCGAGACAGGCACAGCGCTCAGCGCGTCCTCGGCTAACGACGAAACGAGCGGGATGATCAGGACGCCAATGACGAGTCCGGCGGAACCGGTATTGTAGATCTCTACGATGTCGTTGCCAAAAATGGATCGGAGAAGAGGCGTCATAAAGGTCAGCGCGAAGTAGCCGTAGACGACGGTTGGAATGCCGGAGAGGATCTCCAAGACCGGCTTGAGCCACGATCGCACCCTTTGCGTTGCATACTCGCTCAGATAGATGGCGACAAAGAGTCCGATTGGACCCGCTACAAGCATTGCGATTCCACTCGTCATCATCGTTGCGGTTACGAGCGGCCAGACGCCGAACGCCTCAATCTGAGGCTGCCAGCGCGTTGAGCCAAAAAACTCTCGGAAGGTGACCCGAGGGTCCGCAAAGAAGGGAATCGATTCTCGTCCAAGAATCACGACGATACCAACCGTGATCAGAATTGATGCTGCGGCCGAGGCGAACAGCATCACGCGGATGATCTCTTCGTGAACCTTGATCTTGTGTTTGAACTCCGTCGAGTTGGCTTTGCTTTCGCTCATTATCACCTCATACCAAAAAGGAGGCGACAACGTCGCCTCCTTCTGCGAATTGCTACCAGGGCTTAGTAGAGACCGTCCATGACCTCGACCCAGAGCTCTTTTGCTTCATTCTTCTGAGCTTCCGGAGCGAGGAAGTACCCAATTTTCTGGGCCTCTTCTCCACCGTAAGTCAGAACGAAGTTCAGGAACGCGGCGACCTGCGGCTTGTCACGCATGATGTTGGCGTCACTGTACATAAAGAGTGGGCGAGCGAGCGGATAGCTCAGGTCAGCGACCGTCGCGGCGCTCGGCGTCACGCCTTCAATGTTGAGGACGCCAAGTCGGTCCTGCTCTTCCACGTAGTATGCGAATCCGAAGAATCCGATCGCGCCCTCTTCGCCTTCAACTCCCTGTACAAGAACGTTGTCGTCCTCAGAGAGCTGCGTGCGTGCAGCGTTCAGAATGGGCTCGGTCTCATCGTCGAAGATCTCTTCCACGAAGTAACCGAAGGTACCGCTGTCTGTGCCCGGGATGTACCGTGAGATCTCGACCTCAGGGAAGCCGGCGCGAACATCGGCCCAGGTTTCGGCGGTGCTGAAGGCGATTGCGAGCTCTTCAAAGGTCAGATCTGTCGCCCAGGTGTTGGTCGGGTGAATGACCACCGCGAGAGCGTCGAACGCAATGGTGAACTCGAGCGGCTCAAGGCCGTTCGCCTGTGACTCTGCAACTTCTGCTTCGCGAATCGGTCGACTTGCACCCGAGATATCGGAGTCGCCCCCGGCGAATCGCTCAAAACCTGCGCTCGAACCGATCGAGGTGTAGGTCAGCGTGTTCGACGTGGAGTATCCCTCGTCGTAGAAGCGCGCGATCAGGTTCTCAGCGAGCGGGAAAACCGTCGAGCTGCCGGCAACAACGATGTCGCCTGAGACTTCGAGAGGATTCACGCCGGGGAGAATCGCGTCGTCGCCGTCGATGATCCAGGAGAGGCCCTCATCGGAGTCGCCGCCCGTCTCTGCCTCTGCTGTGGCAAATCCAAACGCTACGACTGTCATACCGATGAGGAGTGCGAGAACTACCTTCTTCATTGGTTCCTCCTTGAAGGGTAGGTGATTGCGCAGAGTATCGAAACGGCTGATTCGTAGAATGTTAGAGGCGAGTTAGAATACGATGAGGATGCGGGCTGAGGGCGAGCCTACTCTGTCTGCCCGACGAACCACGAGTGGAGCGCCACCAGGCGATGGTAGAACGATCGTTGGACTCGCTCATCCATCCCGAGCAATGAGATCGGTCTCGCGGCACTCGCTCCGTAGAAGAGTGTGCCTCCATCAAAGGGGACGAGAACGATATTGAGCTGGAGCCGGCCGGCGCTCACGGCCGGAATGATCCCTCGGTAGCTCATGGAATCCAGATTGGTCATCCGGAGCCGAACGGCTTCCTCCCGGACCGAGTAATCGAGGCGCGAGTAGTTGACCCCGAAGCTGGAGTCGCGCTGCCGAATAAAGATGGTATCTGCGTCTGAAAGCGTCGATGCCGATGGATCTGGGAGCGCCTCACGCCGGTTCGCCTCGTCCACGACCCACGACTCGACAAAAAGGGTTCGCATTCGTTCCCTGCTCGCCGAGTAGTACTCGATTCCTTCCATTGTGCTGATCGCCTGCAGCTGGGTAAGAAGGGCGGCGTCGATCTCGTGCGTTTCACGAAGGACGAATAAGACCTCAACGCCGATCGTGGGATCGATTGTCGCGTTGTCTTGGAGGATCGAGTCTGCAAAGGCCGGCGCAAACTCAACCTGACCGTTTCGCATCGTTCGGGATATCTCGCCTGTTTGCAGAAGCAGCTCGACCTGTTCGGTCGAGAGCCGGGGCAGAAGCTCGGAGAGCTCAGGTGATTGTGCGGTAAGGAGTTGCGGAATGGGGGCCATCATGAGTGCCGCGGCCACGATTGCCCAGCGTCTTTGCAGCATGGTACCTTTTCGTATCGCAACCAAAAGTGAAATGCAAGGCGATGTGATTCGTATTGCCCTTACGGGCGGCGGATCCGGTGGACACGTGTACCCAGGGCTGGCAGTGCTCGAAGGGCTGCGTCGGTCTACGGACAAGAGCGGGTGCGACCTTGATGTGGTCTGGATTGGCGGCGACGCTCTTGAGTCGGAGATCGTTCCGAATGCCGGAGTGCGTTTCGCCCGAATTCCCACAGGCAAGCTTCGGCGCTACGTCTCATTCCGTAACGTCACGGATCTCTTTCGCGTGATCGCGGGAGTTTTCGCGGCGGTATCCATCCTTCGCTCGCATCGTGCTCAGGTCCTCTTCTCGAAAGGCGGCTTTGTGAGCGTTCCTGCCGTCTTTGCTGCGCGCCTGTGTGGAATACCCGTGGTGTCCCACGAGAGCGACGCGGATCCGGGGCTTGCCACTCGTATCAATGCGCGCTCTTCATCTCGACTGCTCGTCGCGTACGAGTCGGTACGGGACCTCCTGCCCGAACGGCTCAGACCTCGAGTTGAGGTCTCCGGAAACCCAATACGCGAAGCGATCATCAGAGGAGACCGCGATCGCGGCTTCGCGATTGCCGGATTTGGACGGGATGACGTCCGACCGATTCTCCTCGTCCTTGGCGGTAGCCAGGGTGCGACACAGCTCAACGGTTTTATCGCTCGCAATCAGAACGGCATCGAACAGGAGTGGAGGATTGTTCATCAATGCGGAGGAGCTAGCGAGCCCCTCCCGCCGAGCGCATCATACTTCGGGAGGAGTTACTTCAGCGACGAACTCCCCGATCTTCTCGCCGCAGCGGACCTTATCCTCTGCAGATCGGGTGCCGGCACGCTCTGGGAGGGTGCCGCCTGCAGGAAGCCCCTCCTCATGGTCCCCCTTGTCGTGGGCACTCGTGGCGATCAGATTCGCAACGCCCGCCTCTTTGAGGCTGCGGGCGCAGGGGCCGCCGTGGTGACCAGCGGGGACGAGTCGACCGATGATGCTGCGATCATGGACGCTTTGTGGTCGTTCCGTGATTCCGGCCTCCGGCGGACCACCGGCGACCGTGCATACGCCTTTGCGCAACCCGGCGCCGTCGAACGAATTGCGGACGCCGTTCTTGCAAGCGCATTGGGCAAAGCGAGGAGAGAGTGACAATCGCCGGGCTCGACATTGTCTTCCTTGTGATCGTAGCGATCCTCGCCTTCCGTGCCGCCTTTCGTGGCTTCGTGAAAGAGTTGCTTGGCACTGCGGCGTTCTTCCTGGGAATCATTGGTGCCGTTCTGTTCAGTGGACTCGCGGCTGCTCTGCTTGACCAGTACATGGGTCCATCAGTCTGGAGCCAGGTCATTGCGTTTCTTGTCCTCTTCCTGCTGATCTACCTCGTTGTCAAACTCTTCGAGTCAGCACTCAACAGGCTGATCGAGAAGATTCACCTGGACCGCCTTGATCACGCCCTCGGCTTCTTTCTGGGAATCGTTGAGGGAGTGCTAGCAGTCTTTGTGCTGATTCTCTTGGTCCAGATTCAACCATTCTTTGACCCTGAGCCGATCCTGGCCGACAGCATCTTCGCGCGAATCCTCTTGCCGTTCCTGCCGTTCGCTGCCCAATTTCTAAGTACCGGCAGAGTCGATGTTTGAGAATATCCTTGGACAGGAGCCAATCACCACGCGTCTTTCCAGCGAGGTGCACGACCGTACGCTCCCCCCGACGCTTCTCTTTTGTGGTCCCGACTACGCCGGCAAGGCCTCCACGACTCTCGAGCTTGCGCGGGTGCTCACCTGCACCGGTCCCGACCGTTCGGTCCCTTGGAGGTGCACCTGTACCTCGTGTGTACAACAGCGCCATCTGTTACACCCGGAGACCCTCCTTCTTGGCGGGCGCTACTTCCTTCGCGAGATTCACGTCGCGGCTCGGGCTCTCAAGCGCGATCAGCGTGGACCTCTGCGATACCTTCTCGCCCGG
>JANQQY010000284.1 GCA_028284845.1 Spirochaetales bacterium | reverse complement strand
TGATGAGCGGAGAGCTCCTGGAGCCACTTCCAGCCCACCCAGTGAAGCTCGCATTCGGTGAGCGCTTGCTGAGCGACTCGAACCGGCTCGCCCGAAAGGAGCGAGGCGTAGTCACCAACAAGCGCCGGCGCCTTGAACAAGTGCGATGTGTACTCTCGCCCATCGGAATCGACCGTATAGGCACGCACCCATCCCGAGTGCATCAGCCCCACGCTCCGGGCCACCTGCCCAAAGGCCGATACGTACTCCCGAGCTCCAAGCCTCGCGTGCCGAGCCACCTTCTCGATCTTCCTCCATGTGGAGTCGTCAAGGGGAGAGATCTCATTCACGTGCTCAATCACACTCGCGGGTAGAGCCACGGCTGAGTATAGCTGGGGACTCTGTTTTGTGTCTGACGGAGGGCGAACTCATAGAGTCTCTGACCACTCTCTACACGACAGGCAAACAGCTGCTTGCTGCCCTGATACCGTGCTGATCGGGAGAGTACTATGAAGAAGTGGAGACTCATGGGTGTTGTGGCTCTTTTTGCGCTGGTGCTGGGTTGTGCAGAGGAACCATTGCCAGGATCCGAGCTGACCGTCGTTGCGACGTTCATACAGGATCAGCTGGGTGATGCGACAGGGCAGATCATCGCTTTCGAAGGTCTGACGATTACCGCCGTGGAGGTAACCGGTGCAATCAGGCGAAACGACCCGCTTCTTGACATGCGCAAGCTATGATTACATGCTGAGCACATGAAAATGATACAGATCAGAAATGTTCCAGATTCTCTTCACAGAGTCATCAAGTCTCGGGCCGCACTGGCCGGGATGTCGTTGTCAGACTACCTGCTGGAGGAGATCCGCCGCGCCGCATCACGTCCAACGATAGACGAAATCCGGGAGCGGCTCGCGTCACGGACTCCCATGACGGTGGCAGAGGCGCCAGCCAAGGTAGTCCGTTCTGAACGGGACTCGCGATGATCGTTGCCGACGCTTCAGTCGTTCTTGAACTGGTGCTTCGGACAGCTCTTTCGGCACAATGCGACGCGCTCTTGCTCGAGGCAGGGGCAATGATGTGTGCGCCTCAGCTGATCAATCTGGAAGTGGTCCAAGTCCTCCGCCGGTACGAGCGCGGCGCCACTCTATCGCTTGGTAGATCGAGTGAAGCTTTCCAAGACTTTCTCGATCTACCCATAGTTCTCTACCCTCATGAACCACTCATCACCAGGGTGTGGCAACTTCGTCACACCGTCACTGCGTACGACGGCGCCTACATAGCCCTTGCGGAAGCACTCAATGCACCGCTTATGACCTGCGACGCACACCTGGCCCGGTCTCACGGGCATGAAGCAGTTGTGCGGTTGGTGGGTTAGTGTCTCGGCGAGTGGTGCGCGAGGGCGTAGCGGTGCCGATACTTCGAGGGCGAGAGTCCGGTGATTCTGGCAAAGAGCCTCTTGAAGCTCGGCTCATCGCCATAACCGACTCTGTCTGCAACTGTCGCAACCGCGCCATTTGTCGATTCAAGCGCCTTTTTCGCACTCTCAACCCGGACCCGCTGAAGGTGCGCACGGACTCTATTGCCTGTCGCCGCCCGGAAGCGTCGTTCGACACTTCGCCTGCTTGCGGCCGCGCGTCCCACGATCTTGTCGATACGCAGGGAATGGCCGTGCTCCGCTTCGATGATCTCCTGAACTTCGAGTACGAGCGGATCGCCGTGATCCTTCTGAGTGCTAAAAATGGCAAATGAGTTCTGAGGACCTCGATGGAGGTCGATCAGGAAGGGTTTGGAAGCGAATCGCACCGTCCTGTGCCCGCAGTACTTCTCCAGCGCGGGCACGACGATGAGATCGGTATTCTCTACCTCATTGATCGACCCGTGACAGGCGACCGGAATGCCGTCTACGCTATGGATGACTCGATTGCCGGCCGATACGAGCTCCGGCTCGAACGGGTTGTCGGGTCCTGCAACCTCACCCAGTTCAATTGTCATACGCTCCTACTTCGAGAGGATCTCAAGGCTCCCGGTGGCCGGAAGGGCTATCGATGAGTCGATAACCAAGGCCGAGACTCTGATACGCGCCTCCACTCCCGCTGTCGCAATCACCCGCTAAAACTGACCTTTGCGCCACTTGTCGCGGACAGAGAATACACAATGCTGTTGCCCCGCACAGAGAAGATGTTATGGTCAACGCTGTAAACTGGTTCGAGGTTCCGGTGACCGACCTATCTCGGGCGAAAGCCTTCGACGAGGCCGCCTTGGGGTACGTGGCGTTCTGCATCAACTGTACTCCCGAATGATCAGTCGGGTGGCGGGTCTCGTCTTCTTTGATGACAGAACTCACTTTCGACGCGCTTGAGCGGGGCTTGTGGGCTCGTGAGGTACGAGGTGGATTGATCCACTACAGCGATCGTTACTGGCGGCACCTTGGCATTCGCTACACCGAGCGACTTCGCAATGAAGGTGTGGATCCATCTGTTGGAAGCTCTGGTGACTCCTACGACAATGTGCTCACTGAATCGATCATAGGACTGTTCTAGACTGAGGTCATATGGTGCATCGAGCGCGTTCGGCCGGCCCAGTTTGGACGAGCACCGTTACGGCCCGGGATCGGTCAGCCAATTTTGCCGGACGCAGCGGGATAGATACATTCTGGGTGGAGACTGTTCGGGCGTCCGCATGAGCTCGATGTGACCAGGAGGCGGATCGATCGCAGGCTCGACCACGGCCTCTATTCGCGCGAAGACAGGACGTTCAGACGGCGCATCGGTAAATGGCACCGCATGGCACGAGTCCGTACGGCGCGTGGAAGCGACGCCTCGACTGCGCTATGCTGATAAACTGAGCAGATAGGTCAAGAATTGCACGGGGGACTTGAATGAAGAAGACGCTCGCTCTGTTAGTACTTACGTTCGTTATCGCTGCGGTGGGAACAGCTCAGGAAGAGTCGCTCTCCGTGGATGTACGACCTAGCCTGTTTGTCCCGCTCAGGGAGAGCGCTACGTACTTCAACATCGGCGGGGGAGCTCAACTTGCGGCTACATACGACTTCTCGTCACCGCTTTTCGCGGGTGGCGGGATCGGGTATGACTTCCTTCCAACGCCGGTTCAAACGAGCCTGAGTCTGGTGACCGCCGAAGTAAATGGCGGTCTGAGGCTTGACCTCGGCACGATCGGCGCATTTCGGGTGGGCCTTGGCGCCGGCGCCTACTTCGCGCTCTACGACGATCTCTCAGCGATCAATCCACTGGTGGGCGCTGACGCCGCATTCGAGTTCCGGCTCGGAAACTCGTTGAGACTCGGTGTTGGGGCCGGGTATCAGTACGGAGTTGGTGAGATCGTCACGAGTCCCAGTTTTTCCGAGACGTCTCTGGTGGAAGGATTAACAGCGTTCGTGAGCGCGTCAATCGTGCCATCATCCGCGTCATCCGGCCCCCGGGCTCCCCGCATTGAGATCCAGACGCCACAGTTCGACAATGTCTTCCCGGTGCTCTACCAGGTCTACGACGAGACGCCAATCGGGAGTGTCAGAGTGACAAACGGAGAACGCCGACCGATCTCAAATGTTCAGATCAGCTTCCTCGTGAACCAGTTCATGGATGCCCCGAAACTGAGCGCCACCATTGACAGGCTGGAACCGGGAGAGAGCGCGGACATTCCGATCCTTGCGCTGTTCAGGGACTCCGTGCTTGGAATCACCGAACGGACGTCGGTCGCGTCCGAGGTGATCGTCTCCTACGAAGAAGGAGACGATGTCCTCCAGGCCTCCCGCGCGGAGACCCTTCGTATTCTCAATCGGAACAACATTACCTGGGACGATGATCGCAAGGCCGCGGCCTTTGTGACTGCGAACGACCCAACCGTCCTCCGATTTGCCAGGAACGTGACGGCAGCGATTCGAGGGGAGGGCGTCACCGCGGTTAACGAGAGGCTGCGCATCAGCATGGCGCTCTTCGAGGCGATGAGGCTCCACGGGATGGAGTACGTCATAGATCCCGACTCGTCATACATCGAGCTTTCGGCTGACGACGCCGCGATCGACTACCTGCAGTTCCCGCAGCAGTCCCTCGACTTCCGCACCGGAGATTGCGACGATCTCTCCATTCTCTACTCGGCGTTGCTTGAGTCTGTGGGCATCCGCACTGCATTTGTGACCATCCCTGGACACATCTACATGGCCTTCGCTCTGGACATGGATCAGAGTGAGGCTGAGCGCACCTTTGCGCGTCCGGAGGACCTCATCTTCATTGATGAGGAAGCCTGGTTCCCGGTAGAGACGACCCTGGTCCGGGAGGACTTCCTGGGGGCGTGGTCGGTTGGTGCCAAGCAATGGCGTGAAAACGAACCATCGGGTACGGCCGGGTTCTTCCCCATCAGAGAGGCGTGGCGTCCCTTCCCGCCGACGGGCTTTGCCTCAGAGGCGGTCGACATTGCGGTCCCTCAGACCACGGTCGTTCTTCCAGTGTACGAGGAAGTGCTGGATCGGTTTATCGACCGCGAGATAGGTCCTCAGGTCGCCGCACTCCAGGAGCGGATTGCCGCCAGCAATGGAAACCCGCGCCTGCTGAACCGGCTGGGCACGCTTTACGCCAGGTATGGCCGATACGAGGACGCGGAGGATCAGTTCAGGGCGGCGATCGCGAACCGCGAGTACCTGCCGTCTCTCGTCAATCTGGGCAACCTATACTACCTGCGAGATGACCTTTCGAACGCTTTTAGGATGTTCGAGCGAGCATTCGAGGTACGGGAGGATGACCCTGAGGTCCTTATCAGCCTTGCAAGGGTTCACTTCGACCTCGAGGACTACGTTCCCGCGGCGGCCCGTTACCGCCAGGCGGAGATCATTGATCCTGACCTTGTGCAGGACTTTGCTTACATCGTGAACGAGAACCGGGATTCTGCCAGAGCATCGGCGGCGCAGAACAGGCGCCAGATTCTCTGGAATGAGGAGTAGATGATGAAGAACGCAATCAGACTGGCCGGTCTGCTGGCAATCGCAGCGGTGATCGCCGCGTGCTCGAATCCTCTAGTTGCCGAGCTCAGGGCGGGGATTCTCGCCGATTACGAGGAAGTGTTCTGGTTTTCAGACGACGAGATTGGATTCGACTTCAGTTACACCAGCGCCGATTTCGAGCTGAATGATTCCACTCCCATCTACATTGCGGTCTATCCCGTCCCGCTTGCGGCACCGGCATCACAGGACGATATCGTGTTTCTGTTCGACCACAAGATCACCTCGAACGGTCGCATCGTAATTCCAAGGTCCGACCTCCCGGCGGATCAGGGCCTGTTCTTTTTTGTTCACGACCTCAACAACAGTCTTCCCGATGACCTCGAGACCGACGACAACTCCGATACCAGCTTCATCGCGAACTCACAAGCTACCGGCGGCCTTTCCAACCCGGAAGACACTGCGATATTCGAGCTTGATGAGGTCATGGGGGGCCCACTCATTGTAGACGGGAACTACGTGTTCAAGGAGGAGTTCGTCCTTAGCGTTGGGAACAGCTACGTCATCGAGTATGAGGATGGAAGTAACTACGAGGCCGACGCGTTTGAGGCATCGAACGATTCGCCGGGATCGTTTCGCGAGTTGTCACAGGGGACGTACGAGACCGCGCGAAATCTTCATGCGGCCGACGACGTCGGCTACCTTGGGTTCACGCCGGCGACCAGCGACGACTACGAGATTCGAATCAAGGCCACCGCGTACAACATCCGAGTGTCACTCTATGAGACGGACTCCCACGCCGTCACTGACACCAATGCGAGAGCATCCAGCGACGGGAACACCACGCGAGTCATCAACAGCTCGTATCAGGGACTCACCGGGGGAAGCACCTACTACCTCCGCATTGAGAGCCCGGATTCCGGGCTCGGCCCCTATGACATTGGCTACTTCTTTACGCCGGTGGGTGCCGACGCGTTTGAGAACGACGACAGTCGCGGTGCCGCGAACCCGCTGCCGCTCGGGCGCGGGAACGTGCAGAGCCGGACGCTTGAGCCCACCGAGCGCGATTGGGTCTCGCTGAGTGTGCAGGACGGATTCAACTACATTGTGGAAGTCCAGGAAGACCCGGGTTTCGACGACTCACGAAATCCGGTGTTCGGATTCAGACTCGAGAACTCGGGCGGCTCCGGCGTCCAGGGCGGGTTCGCATTCGACTCGACGAAGCGGATCATTCTGGATCCTGATAGCGTGAACTACGGCGGGGCGGGGACCTACTACCTACAGATCACCAACGACACGCCGGTGATTGGCGACGAAGACTACCCGTCATTTGACTACTCCGTGCTCTACACCTACGGCCCGGATGACTTCGACGAGCCGGACAACCCAAACACGGCGGAGGACGAGTATGCCCTCTACAACGAAGGCAGCAACATCTATGCTGTCCCGTGGGTCCCGTACGGGACTGACGGCTGGGTCAGAACGATCTACTCGGTAGAGCCGGGAGAAGATCCTGAGGACGATACGGATTGGCTTTCGTTCGACGTACAGGATCCGTGGGACGACATCATCATTAAGGCTCAACCTGAAGGCGTCACCGAACCGGTGGTCGTGGAGTTTGCGGTGTTCCCATCCGAGTACGACGGCGCGGATATCGTGCCGAACGAGTCGGCAAGCGTGGCGGAAGGCCAAGTGTGGGCGAGCGACGATACCATTGTCAGTTCCGCATTCGACCCGACGCCATGGTTTGGAGACCCCCACAACCCGAGCTCGCTTGAGAGGCGGTTCTGGATCCGCGTCAGAAGAAACGCGAGCTATCCTGATAACCCACTGACGGGTGCCTACCGCGTGACCGTTCAGGCCGGACCTGATGAGGAGGACAGCTCCTACACAAGCGCCTCAGACAACGATTTTCAGACGGACATGATCAACGCCAGTGGCGGCGTGATTGCCGGCAGTCCGTTTGGCATTGACGAGACGCCGTACCTGGGAATCCAGAATCAGCAGAGCCCTGGCACTGACTTCTCCAACCGAAACCGGTTGGACTGGACCGGCAGTATTGGGAACTACGAGATTGACACCGTCTGGAACTCGATATTCCGCAAGAACTACCTATCCAGAGGTGAGCCGGACGGAGTGAACGACCCGTCCGCGGACTGGGAGTTCTACTGGTTCCAGACCCCTGCCTCACTGAGTGAGATCCTCATCCTGGGCTACTCGAGTACGACTCCGAACATCCCACTCCGGCTGACGTACTGGGATCTAACGGCTGCCGAGTTTGTCTCGGTGACAGCAGATCAGGTCGTCACGGAGTCGGACCTGGACGCGATTGACACTCCAACGGTCATCACCTCCTCGTACGTTACCGGTGAGTCGTCGGAGAAGATCGAGCATACGATCTCATCAGTGAGCGGAGGCGACTACTACTTCGTAAAGGTAGAACGCGATAACTCGAGGTCGACATACACGGACAGCAACGGTGATCTGCGAACCTATGCGGAAACCGGTCGGTATCGTTTGCTGTTCTGGGATTAGCGTGAGTCTAGAGGAACTCACTAATCTCTGACCGTGGGGCCACACCCGCTTGCGGCGGCAGGAGTTCGATGCTGATAACGCCGCTGTAGTCCCTCTCAGCGAGACGGCGCATCACCTACCGGAGGGGTTCGCCGCCGGCACTCTCCGTCGTCCGGACGAGGTAGAGGGCTCGTTGGGTCAAAGACGGACTGATCGATCACAGCGACCGCGCTCGCAGGGTGGAGGATCGTGTGGCGGACGCAACAAAGCAGCATTGTTTACGGTGCCCTGTGCGCCCGCGCATTGACACAAACCGCCTTGCGCCATAGGCTCCGCAGCTGTCAGGCGAATCCATGAACGACTCGGTATTGATCGGTCTCATCGCTCCCTCAATCGTGATTCTTGTATCGATCCCCATTGTCATCTCGGACGTAAGACACCTCAGGATTCCTGATCTCATTGTGCTTCCGGCTCTTGCGGGGGTGGTGCTTCTGAGGCTCATCGTGGAGCGTGCATGGCTGCCGACGCTCACCGGCGCGGTGGGAGGTGCGGCTGTGTTTTTGCTGGCGCGCTTCCTTACCGCTGGCAAGCTTGGACTGGGGGATGTCAAATACTCTGCCTTGATTGGGGCTGCATTGGGGTGGTGGGGCTGGAGCATCGCTATTGCGCTCGCCTGCATCTTTGCAGGAGTCACCTTCGCGGCATTGGGAAGCGCGCGGCAGAGCAAGCTCAGGTTGCCCTTTGCTCCATTTTTGGCCGGCGGCCTGTTTCTTGCCGTGACCGCCCGAGTCGTATTTCCGCAATCGATACTCGCAGGAGCTCCATGGTGATGCGGCGGATACTCTTTGGCGCGATGCTCTGCCTCGTCGCGGTAGCAACGCCGCTGTACGCTCAGGAAGACCAGCGGCTGCAAGAGCTTGAGTTCCAGAACCAGCGCATTGTGGACATTCTCGCGGTACTCGCGGAAATCGGCGATGTTACGATTCTTCCTGATGAAACGGTCACGGGCTCGGCGACTTACTTCTTCAGTGAGACAACTTTCTCTGATGCTTTTGCCAACTTCCTCCTGGCGCAGAATCTCTACGCCATTCAGCGTGACGGCGCAGTGGTCGTTTCCCGTGTTCTGGCCGAGTACGATTCCGCCTCAGATACGGTATCGCTCGCGGGCAGGTCGGTCGCGCCTCGTATCTACCTGGAAGCCCTCAGCCGTGCGATTGGAAAGACGATCCTGCTTGACCCCCTTCCAACGGAGCAGATCTCCATCAATGCCGAATCCGTTCCGGTCGCCACGGCCATAGAGATTGTCATTCGTCGATTCGCGGATTTTGAGCTCTCTGAAGAGCCCGACTACTTCTACGTGCGTCGTATCCCATCGTCGCCGGAACAGCTCTCGCGGACGCAGCCTTCGGAGTGGATCATTGCAGCGGGCGATCAGTTTGGACTCCAGGTGGAGTCGGCTCGCTCCCGAGAGGTGGTCGACCAACTGTTCCGGGCCGCCGGGCTTCAGTACATCACCTTCTCCCAGTCGGATAGTGTGATCAACCGGCTCTTTGTGAGTCCACGGCCGTTTGCGGATGCGCTTCGCGTTCTGCTCGACCAGGCGAATCTGGATGTCTCTGTTGAGGACGATCTCTACATCCTCACCGACCTTGATCGCCGGAGTGTGCTCCGCCGGTTCCTTCAGTTCGAAGTGCTGACGCTGCGCAATCTGACCGTCACCGAAGTGCCGAACCTTCTGCCGCCGGGGTTCGCCGGTGCCGATCTCTATCGCCTGGACGCCGTTGGGAACCGAATGATCTTCGCCGGGAGCGAGGAGGCGATTCGTCCGGTCATTGATTTTATCAGCGAGCTGGACACGCCGCTTTCCGACCTCAGATATGTGCGGTTTGATATCAATCACCTGCCTGTTTCGGAGGTGATCTCGGTTCTTCCCTCACGAG
>JANQQY010000279.1 GCA_028284845.1 Spirochaetales bacterium | reverse complement strand
AGCCCCACATCCAGTTCATGTCCAGATGCGCATGACCCACAAAGTGGAGCGTTACGCTGCGCGCGGCGCCACGAAACGGTTGCAGCTCCTCTTCGAGCCGCCGGAGGGTATCCGCATGCACGACCCCGTTCCGGGCTACAGAATTGTGAATCGTTTCCATCGCGGGAACCAGAGCTTCCGTACGGAGCTTGGCGTCGATCTTCTCCAGAGAGGCCAGATACTCGATCTGAGCGACGATGCGGCTGCCGGCCTGTGTTCGGGAGGCGTGCTCGGCGGTCTGCTTCCACCAGAATGGGACGTTCATGATCTATCCTTTGAGCCCCGTCAGGGTGATTCCCTGGAGAATTTGGCGCTGGAAGATCAGGAAGAGAACGATCATGGGGGTGCTCGCGATGGCGAGTCCGGCGACGATGATGTTCATGGGCTCGGGGTTGGACTGGTTTGTCAGTCGGTAGAGAGCGACCATGATCGGCTGCAGATGTGTGCTCTTCAGGACAAGAAACGGCCAGAAGAAATCCTTCCACTGCGCGATCACGGTGAATATCGCGACAACCGCAAGTACGGCAGTGGAAAGCGGAACGAGGATTCTCAGGAAGACCTGACTTGGTCGGGCACCGTCTATCTGGGCGGCATCCATGAGGTCCTGCGGCACTTCGTCAAAGAAGCTTTTCAGGATAAAGATATGGAACGCGTTGATCGCGCGCGGCAGCCAGACAGCCCACCAGGTGTCGATCAGCCGGATACCAAAGATGGGAACCCGGACAACGGCGAGATACTGCGGGATCAGGTAGGCCTCCGGCGGTACCATCAGCGTACTCAGGAAGAGGAAGAGGAAGATTGAACTACCAAGCGGCTTCAGCTTGGAGAGCGAGTAGGCAGCGGTCGCGCTCACAAGGAACTGGAAGACGAGTGCACCGGCGGCGAGGATAAGCGTATTCGTGAAGTAGCGGGAGTAGTTCAGGTTACTCCATGCCTCCGGGTAGTTCTCAACCGAGACCGAGCGCGGGACGAAGGTGGGTGGCGTCTGGATCAGCTCGCGCGAATCCTTGAGGCCCCCCGTGTACATCCAGTAGAGCGGGTAGACTGTAGTGATGGTCAACACCGCAAGCACAATCACGAGGAGCAGGTAGCCGGCACGGATCCCGGGACGCCTAAGCTCCATGTTGGAGATAACACCACGGTCGAATGAGCTCAATGACCGACGCCCGTGAGGCGCGGCGGGTTGCGCCGAGGAAACGTTGGAACTGCTCATCGGACCGCCCCACGGAATCGCCGCGTGAGAAAAAGGTAGACGCCCGAGAATGCAACGAGAACTACAAAGATCAGGAGTCCCAGCGCCGTCGCCCAGCCTATCTCACCCCGTTCGAATGCATACCGGTAGAGGAGCACCATCACGGTGAGCGTGGAGTTGACGGGTCCGCCATCCGTCATGACGAATGGCTCGGTGAACACTTGCACGGTGCCGATAACCTGGAGCACGAGCAGAATCAGCATGACGCCGCGGATCTCGGGAAGCGTGATATGAAAGAGTCGCTGGCGGATCGACGCGCCTTCGATTTCCGCGGATTCGTAGAGACTCACCGGTATGCCCTGCAACGCTGCGAGGTAGAGTAGCATCGTGCTTCCGGCTGACGTCCAGGTCCAAAGGATGACGAGCGAAAGCATCGCCGTGTCCGCCGAGTAGATCCATTGGAGCGGCTCTGCGCCAAAGAAGCCGATCAGAACGTTCATGATGCCCGAGCCCGGATCGTAGAAGTACTTCCAGAGCAGGATGGAAATCATGGGCGGAAGGATCACCGGCAAGTAGAAGGCAAGCCTAAAGTAACTCTTTCCGCGGCGAACCTCATTGACCGCAATCGCGAGGATCACGGGCACCAGATATCCAAACAGCAGCGCCAGTCCTGCAAACCTGATTGTATTCACCCACGCTGTTCTCAACAGGTTGTCTGCGAAGATTCGCTCAAAGTTATCGAGCCCGATCCATTCCGGACGATATCCGGGTTGCGTGTACCGAATGAGGTCGATCTCACGGAAGCTCAGGAGGAGTCCATTGACAATGGGGTACCAGGCAAAGAGGCCAAAGAGCAGTACTGCGGGCAGCAGAAAGACGTACCCGCTCACGCTGCGCCGAAGACGGGCCTGCGTTCGGTTCTGATTCACGTGTTCTCCTACGTCGTCCCGGCGGTCGACCGCCGGATCCTCAGTTCTGTTGGCAAAATGATCTCGGGATTCTGAAAACGTTCACCACGGAGCAGCGCGAGCAAACGCTCTGCGGCCCGTCTGCCGATCTCATACTTGGGTTGTGCTACCGTTGTAAGCGAGATCGATGCAATCGCCGAAACCGCGATATCATCGAATCCCACGACGGCGATATCCTCTGGAACTCGCATCCCGCATTCGTGAAGAAAGTGGAGCACCCCGATCGCTATGAAGTCGTTGATGCAGAACAGCGCGGTTGGCCGTGCGGAACTGTCAATGAGCTGGCGCACGGGCTCAAGTTCCTCATCGCTGTACACGGGGACCGACCCTGAGGCGTTGTTCGCCGGGGTCCCGCTCCCACGCAGTGAGACGGCAGCGAGCGGGAAGTGCCCGGCATCGCTCATAGCGGCCTCGTAGCCAGTGATTCGGTCAATAATGCTGCTCGGACGATCCGGGGACGTAACGCATGCCACACGCTCGTGGCCCAAATCGAGAAGGTGCTGGACTGCCGTGTAAGCACCGTCCCGGTTGTCACTCAATACTCGGCTGAAGTTGAGGCCGGGCACGCGCCGGTCAATGAGTACAGTCGGAAAGTCTGAGGGGACAATCTCGCCCAACCGCTGCTGTTCATCCTGTTCCGCGACCGGAAAGAGCACCATGCCTTCCGCGTTCCCAGCGAGCAATCGCTGTACCTGCGTGATCTCAGTCTCCAGGTTACTGTCCGAGTGCCCGAGGATCATGCTGTAGTTGTGCTCGTGAAATACCCGTTCCGCACCACGCAGGATTTCGTTCACGAGCGTATCCCGCAGGTACGGAACCACGAACCCGATGGTCGCACTCTTGCGATCGTGGTTGACCGCCCGGACGTACGTTCCTTTGCCCTGAGTCCGCTCGAGGAGCCCGTCGCGGACGAGTTGATCGAGCGCCTGACGTACAGTCCCACGACTCACGTTGTACTGCGATGCGATCTCGAGCTCGGGAAGAAGCCGATCATTCGGCTTGAGATCGCCACCTCGGATTTGCCTGCGAAACGCGTCGGCGAGCTGGAGATAGAGTGGCTGACTGCTTTCGGGTACAAGATTCATCATATTTGTTCTCTATTGTCCAAACAATATGAGACATATTCTATAGGGTCAACCCGGATGCGCCAAGGGAGCGGAAAAAAAAGAAGGAGCGAGTCGCCCCGCTCCTTCTCGCCAGGTCAGATCCTTCAATCCTCGTTCGGAATGAACTCCATCTCGCCGTCTTCCAGGATCATCAGTCCCTTCTCAAACGGCTGTGCGCGGTACCCGAGACGCACGTACTCATTCGCCAGCGGCGCACCGAATCCATCCGGTCCGTTTCCACCGTGTGAATCGCTTCGTCCTGCGTGGAACATTCCGAGGAACTCGTCCTTGATGATGTAGGCGCGCCGACGTCCGGGGTTCATTGCCATGATGGAGAGACCAGGCATCCCCCAGCCTTCACCCGTGGAGTCGCCAAAGAAGTTCTGCGTAACCGGTGCGGAGTCGCGTCCCGCCCACTCGTGCACCTGGTCATCACCGTAGGGAACACCGGCGTTGAACTCGCGGAGCTGCGCCTGGTGGTACTCGCGGCGGAACGCTTCGCTCATCGCTTCGCGCCAGCCTTCCGGGTACTTCTCAACGTTGTCCTCGCGCACGACGCCAACGAGTTCGGGAGTTGCATCGACTTCAGGAACGCCAGGGATGAACTCGGCAACACCGTCTTCCACGATCATCGTTCCCTTGGAAAACACCTGCGCCTTGTAGTCCGCCGTATAGTAGACATCCGTGAGCGGGTACCCAAACCCGTCCGGACCATTGCCGCCGTGCTCATCGTCACGACCGGTGCTGAAGAGATCGAGGAACTCGTCTGCGATGAGGAATGCCTGTGTACCGGTCGGGCTCATCGCGAGGATCGCGAGTCTTGGCATCCCCCAGCCTTCGCTGTCCGAATCCCCATTAATACCCACGTTCTGCGACACCATGTACGACTGCACGTCACGGCCCCACCAGAAGTGCACGAGGTCGCCACCGTACGGCATCCCCGGATTGAACTCGCTGTCCAGGTGCTCCTGGTAGACACGGCGGAAGGCAGTCGCTATGACCTGCTGCTGCTCCAGACTGAGCATCGCCTTCGCGTCATCGCGAATCATCCCGATTTCCTCGGGAACCTCCGGATACGTCTCGAGCGGGAAGTAGTCGGTCTCAACGATCGTCTCGACCTCAACCGGTACTTCAATCTCTCGAATCTCCATCGCGCCCTCAGCGAACGCGAGACCGGCGATCAGAACCAGTGCGAGAACGAACAGTGTTCGTTTCATATACACCCCCTTGTCTTTATTGTTGAATTTTGTATAGACAACTTTAGACCTTATATTCAATCATGTCAAGCACGAGTCTTGCGAACGGGGTACGCGTCGTGCTCGCCGCCGCGCCCATCAGTCTAGACGGTCCAGAACCTGCTCCTGGAACTGACGTTCCACCTGCCGGAGCACCTTCTCCGCGTCCGCGAACGGATCGGTGAGGACCGCCTGTATCACGATGTCCAGATCGCGGTAGAGCTGCTGCGTCTCCACCGTTGGTTCGGGGCGAGGCACGATCTCCGTTGCGTTGTTGAACGGCGCGTAGAGCTCGATGGGGGCGTTCGCGTAGCGGGCCAGAATGGCTTCGCGTTCGGCCTGCTTCTCTCCGGTGAAGACCGGGAGCTGCGGCCAGCCGACGAGCTGACCGCGTTCGGCCTGTGATGCGAGATCGTTCTCATAGTTCTCAAATGTTTGAAAGATGCTCCACTGCACGACCGCCTCGAGCGCCTCATCGTTCGAGTTGGGATTGAACATCCACGTGGCACCGCCGGCGAGTGTTGCATTCCCACCGGCTTGCGGGAGTGGCCCCATTCCAAAGGTGGACATGTCGCCCTCGAACTGCGCCTTGATTCTGCGAAGCTCGTCACCCGCCATGATTCCCATGCCCAGCTGACCAGCCGCCATGAGCGAAACGAGATCCGCCGCGTCCAGCAGCTGCTGCTGTGTGAGCGAGTCGTCCTCCCAGCGCATCTGTTGCAGAAGGTCGAGCACGTCGAGCGCCTCGTCCGACACGAAGGTTGCCTCCCAACCATCTTCGGTCTCGCGAAGAAACGATCCCCCAAGACTGTAGACCATCGCAACGAAGTGCCAGCCACCCTGACCGGCGCTACTGAGAGCACCAAACCCGGCGTTCCCGTCGCCCAGGAGCGATATCTCAAAGGCGTACTCCTGCAGCTCGTCCCAGGTGCGTGGCCAAGCGTCTGGATCGAGCCCTGCTGCCTCAAAGAGTTCGCGGTTGTAGATGATCCCGAGCGAGTAGCCACCAACCGGAAGCCCATAGATGCGATCTTCGTTATCCTGAACGATCTGGAGTAATCCCCGATTGTAGGACTCGAAGTCTTCCCAAGCAGTGATCCATGGGGTCACGTCCGCCACGTAGCCGCGATCGATCAGGAAGCGGGGCTCGGTGAAGTTCACGAGAAACGCATCCTCCATCGTGCCGGCAGCCATTTTCGCCGTGAACTGCTGCCGATCGAAGAGCGTGTCGCGCGCATCGATCTCAACGTCGGGCCGAATCTCGCGGAACGCCTCAATGAGGAAGGCGTGTCGGTCCACCTCAAGCTGGTCGTTCTCGTTGGGGCCGTTGGTGGTTGTGATGACAATCTTCCCGCCACCACGACCCGACTCTTCCGATCCGGCGGCAGCTACCCCACCGATTGCGATCACGTGAAGCAGCAGCACGATTGCAGTCGTCATGAAGGTTCGCATGGTCTCTCCTACTCCGCCACCAACGTGGCGGCGACGATGTAGAGCGTGGGTCTGTTAGGCAGGCGCAGCTCGCGCACCGTCTTCGTCGGATCAAGCTCGTACTGCACGAGGAAGATCTGAGGATTTGCATCGCGGAGCACGCCAGTGCTCATGTGCCGGTGCGGTGCTCTCACGATCGGAACCTCGCCAAACTTCGTCTGCACGCACCAGTCAGTGAGGTTGAACTCGATCTGCTGCGTTGAGCCGTCCGTGTAGACAACTGCGAGCGTCTCGCTCTTGTCGCTGTTGACCGTGGTCGCGAGGAGCGCAAGGCGGTCGTAGCTGCCCTGGGGGAGACCCACGCTCTGTCCGCGGGTCTCCACGAGCTGCGCCGAAGAGGCGACATCCGGAAACTCGAACTCCACGCCTAGGTAGTTCTTTAGCCCCGGCGGCGGCAGGAGCTCGCCCGGGAAGGCGAACCGGCCACCAAAACCATCCTGGCCGAACGCCTCGAAGTCATCCTGGAAGGTAACGCCGTCCACGTTGTACTCACCGTCCAGGTCAACGATCGCGCTCTCGAGGTCCGTCGCGAACTCGGTCACGATGATCGTGAA
>JANQQY010000256.1 GCA_028284845.1 Spirochaetales bacterium | reverse complement strand
GGTTATATTTGAATCACAGCATGAACGAGTCGTAGCTCGTGATCCGGAACTCCTTGAGGAGATCGTCTGGCGATGCGTTCAGATGAAGGGTGCGATCGTGGAACGTGACCTGCGAGAAACCGGCGAACGTGCCCATCTGAACCTGGGACATACCTTTGCGCATGCGTTGGAGTCGGTGGAGGGACTTGGCGTCTGGTCCCACGGGGAGGCTGTCGCCTGGGGCATCGCTCGCGCGATGGAGCTTGGGGAGCGAGAAGGTGCGACGAGCTCGGAGTATGCTGATCGGATTCGGGGAATTCTCGAGCTCTACGGCTATAGGACCGATCCGCTTCCATCGTCAGCGAACGCCCTCAAAGGGGCGATGCGACGCGACAAAAAGCGTCGCAACGGGGAGATTCGGTTCGTGCTCCAGCACGGTCCCGGCGAGACCTTTGTAGGACCGGTCGCGAGTAAGAACCTGGACGCTGTTCTTCAGGGCGACACGAGATAGATGCCGGAGTCCGATGTCGTTCGTGAGCACCCCGGCGCTCCCATCACCAAGGAGCGACTCGAGTCCGACCTCGCCGCGCTTGGGCTCGCTCCCGGCTCAGTTGTCCTTGTTCACACACGACTGAGTGCACTTGGCTGGGTTTGCGGCGGGCCGGTTGCCGTTGTGCACGCATTGCAGTCCGTCCTCCGCACCTACGGTACCCTTGCGATGCCCACGCACTCCGGAGGGCTCTCAGATCCCGAGCTCTGGGAAAACCCTCCGGTGCCTAAAGAGTGGTGGCAGACGATTCGAGACACCATGCCGCCTTTCGATCCCGATGTCACCCCGACCCGTGGCATTGGAGCGACCCCTGAACTCTTTCGTACGATGCCGAACGTCTTGCGGAGCATCCACCCGCACGTCAGCTTCGCGGCATGGGGCGAGAAGGCGGTCGAAGTCGTCTCTGATCACTCCCTCGAGTTCTGTCTGGGAGAAGGCTCTCCGCTCGCCAGCCTCTACGACCTTGACGCCCGCGTTCTCCTGCTTGGAGCGGGGTTCGCTAGTTGTACCTGTTTTCATCTCGCGGAGTACCGGGCGGAATATCGGACGAAGGATCGGGTGATTCTCGGCGGTCCCATCGCCGTTGACGGACACCGGCGTTGGAAGACCTTCCCGGACATCAACTACTCGTCCGATGATTTTGACGACCTTGGTCGGGCCTACCTCAAGTCGAATCCAGCCGGACTCGCGGAAGGGAAGGTGGGCGAGGGAGACTCGATTCTCTTTTCGCTCCGTGACGCCGTGGACTTCGCCGTGCGATGGCTTCACCGGCACCGGACGTGAAGAGGAGGCTACTCCTCCAGGATGGAGGCGAGCTTCCGGTACGCGTCGTTTACCGTCGCGAAATCTGCGCCCTCCTCAAGCTCGTCCGCGAGCTGTTCCAAGGCGGCAAGACTCTCTGCTACGGCTGTGTAGAAGTTCCGGTGTGGCTTTAGCCAGTACTGGCCTTTCGCATCCGTCTGGAGGGTGAGGAATCCCACCGCCTTTGTGGATTTTTTGAGGGCGGTCATGTGCAACAGGAATCCGAGCTCCGCCTCGAGATCACCCGAACGGGCGTACGAGTCGTAGATAGTGCCGCGCGGCCACTCACTCACCAGGTCGTTATGAGGATCAAGGTGGCGGGCAATCCTGATGATGTCCGCAACCTTGAGGCCGGAGAGGAGCTCAAGGCCGTTGTGGACGAGTCGTCCCTTGAGTGAATGGAACTGCGGGATGACGATTGGATCGTCGGCGAGTGCACGCTTGAGTTCGTCGAACGGAATGATGGCAAGCTTCTTCTTGCCTTTCACCGCCTTGAGCGGAAACATGCTCGACCCTATTCGAATCTGCCAGCTCGTGTCTCGTTCCTGCTTCTTCGTCCGCTTCGCCTTTCCCTGGCCTTTCGCGGATCCGGAGAGGCTTTCCGCGAGGGTTTCGGCGAGCGACTCGGAGATCCTCTTGACCCAAGAGTGCTCGAGTGGCGAGACCGACCGGGCGTAGGTGCGGCTCGTGCGGACGATCTCGCCGGCAACGATGAAGTCGGGAGATTCGCGAAACATCACAGAGCCAGGGTGGATCATGATCCGTTCGGCCGTGAGGCTTCGGTATCCCTCGCGGCCACTTCGCACGCATACGAACTGGACAAGACCTTTCGCCACTGCACAGAGATAATCTGCCTTCCGGCCGCCGGATGAGATTGGGACACCCATGCTTCCGACAATCTCCTCGAGCTGCTCCTTCACGTTCCGAATCTCCGCCATCGTCTGTGGATCGAGATAGCGTGTCTCACAGAAGCGTTGCTTCTTTTCAGCTGCCATATAGGCGCGAAAGAGGTTGAGGTAACTCACGAAATCACCCAAATCGTCGCGATAGTGATGGTGCGCCCGTCGAGCCTCCATCTCTTCTCCCATCGGGAGGAGGAACGGCGAGTTGGTCGAGAGGAAGGCTGTCGCGATGATCGCCTCCTCGATCACATCCGGGTACTCATGAATCGCCTCAACGATTACTCGTGCATGTCGCGGAAGCAGGGGAAATCGAACCATCATCCGGCCGATCTCGGAGAGAGTATTGTCTGCCTCGAGCGCGTCCAGGAGACGAAGGCTCTCAACGGCACCAACCATTCCCTGGCGCCCCGGCGAGCTGATGAAGTCGAACTGGGCGTAGTCGGTGATTCCGATCTCGGCCATCCGTAGCACGACTTCAGAGAGGTCGGTGCGGTAGATCTCTTCGGTGGTGAACAGGGGCCGGCGCTCATAATCATCGCGGCGGTAGAGTCGGTAGCAAGTACCGGGACGCGTTCGCCCGGCTCGGCCCCGCCGTTGATTCGAACTTGCCTTTGAGATTGGCCCCTCAACAAGCGAACTCGTGAATGTCCGCGGGCTGTAGAAGTTCATCTTCGCGAGACCGGAATCGATCACTGAGGTGATACCGTCGATCGTGACGCTGGTCTCAGCGATGTTTGTTGAGACGACTACCTTGATCTTGCCGGGAGAGGAAGGCGGGAAGACCGACTCCTGCTCCTCCTTGCTGAGTCGACCGTAGAGCGGCATGATCTGGAGCCGATTTCGAAAAGGCTCCGAGTAGAGTGCGGCAACGGTGTTTTTTATGATCAGCTCGCCGGAGAGGAAGATCAGTATATCTCCTTCGCGACCCTCGTCGATGATGCGGCCAACGATCTGCACGATTCTCGCGATCAACTCATCGGGGTTGTTCTCGAGTTCCGGCGCGTTATAAACGATCTGGACCGGATACATCGGCGTCTCAATACGAACGATTGGGCATGAGTCGAAGTACTCGCTGAAGACCTCCGCGTTGATCGTGGCGGACGACACGACGACGCGGAACTCCGGGCGAGCACGGAGGAGTCGTTTCAGCAGGCCCAGAATGAAGTCGATGTTGAGGCTTCGCTCGTGCGCCTCGTCAACAACGATCACCCCGTACTGCATGAGGTCGTAGTCGAGCTTGATCTCCTGAAGCAGAATCCCATCGGTCATGATCTTGATCTGGGTGGCGGGCGAGGTCTTGTCCTCGAACCGCATCTTGTAACCAACGGTCTGTCCAAGGTCCTCATCCAATTGGCGCGCGATGAACTCAGAGACGCTGACGGCGGCGATGCGGCGCGGCTGAGTCACTCCAATGACTCCATTCCTCCCGTAGCCTGCCTCGTGGAGAATCACCGGTAGCTGGGTCGTCTTCCCGCTTCCCGTCGGGCTCTCTACGACCACGACCTGATTGGTCTCGAGCGCTTCTACGATTCGATCTCGCTCTTTGTAGACAGGCAGGTCACGTGGGTTCATCGCCCCAACGTAGCACGATGTGCTATAAAGCTTCATGGACCTCAGATCACCCACCTCAGACGAGCACCTGACCGTCCTCGCAGATATCTTTGGCAAGACGTTCACCGACTACTGGCCTCGCCGAGCCTATGTCCTCGAGGGCTACATCGCGGAGAGCCACTACGATTGGAACGCCTCTCGCATCGGGGTGATTGATGACGAGGTAGCGACGCATTTTGGCGTGTGGGGAATCACGATGCGCGTCGGCGTCTCTCGCCTTCGCGTCGCCGGGATCGGGGCGGTTGCCACCCTCGAGTCGCACCGCGGCAAAGGTCTCATGGCTAAGACCGTCTCCGATTGTATCGCCGGTATGAGCCCGGCCGGCTACGACGTCAGCCTCCTCTTTGGTATCTCAAACTTCTACCATCGCTTTGGATATGAGGTTTGTTTCTCCAATCGATCGTTTGTGCTCACGACTCGGGAGATCAAGGCCGCGGAGACCGCTGTTCGGACCGAGCCGTTCACCGGTGATGTCACCGAGCTTGCGGAAGCCTACAACAGCGCCAACGAGGCGGTAACCGGAACCTATGTACGGCCCACGTACGGGCTCAACCGCAAACCGAAGGAGTATCTCATCCGGCGGTTTGACGGAGGTTATGTCATCACATCGCGAATGGGAGACACGCTCCAAGTCGCCGACTGTGCCGGCGACCCCGCGACGGTTCTCGAGGTCGTTCGCGCCCAGGCTGTCGCCGATCTCTGTCCGACGATCAGGTTCTCGCTTCTGCCGCCACGCTCACCCATGGGCGAGTACGTGCAGACTCTCTCGCACAGCGTTGAACTGAGTCGGAGAGAGGCCGGCGGACCAATGCTGCTCATCGTCAATCTCACATCGACCCTCGAGAA
>JANQQY010000232.1 GCA_028284845.1 Spirochaetales bacterium | reverse complement strand
GATACTGTTTCCGTCACCCTCAAAGATGGCCGGCAATCGTTTGCATCTCGTAGATGACCCAGTCTTCGCGGTCCAGGCGAAGCTTGAGGTCGTCAGTGGTCAGCGTTCCAACCGGGAGGAGGACACCAAGCGCCTCGGCATTCTCGAAGTCGGGCGACCAGCGCTCGTAGGTGGCTCGGTAGGCAACCTCACCGTCGGGAGCCGGACGCGATTCCAGCTGGAGGTTGTAGACGCCGTACGGAGATCGGTTGTCCTGGAGGAAGGGCATACCCTCTTCACGCCAGCTCGCAGCATCCACGTAACCGGATTGCATCTCAACGCTCATCCTCTGCCGATCAAGGATAAACACATTGGTCACTTCTCGAACGAGAGGCAGTCCCGCATCATCAATGACGGCGTCTTCCATCGTCATGTGGTCGAGCGTGTTGATGCTGGTATAGAAGGCCGCGACGACCTCCTCAGGAGGGAGGCCCGCCGTAGCTCGTGGCGCAAGCGCGTTCCGAATGATTGTTGCCGGGATAGAGCCGATGACGATCGCGATCAAGGCAATGATCACGACCTTCCGACCGTTTTTGCGAACGGCCTCCTTCCGCCTGAAGCTCTTCTCGTTCTTCTGGGAGACTTGCTCTGCCTCCGCCTTGGCCTCGGCCCTATCGGCCTCTGAGAGATCTCGCCGTGCACCCTCTGCATTCCATGATCGGATCGCCTTGGAGAACTCCTCTGCTGACGACGCGACCTTGTCTGGCGGAGAGGCGAGCACGTTCTGCAGTCGGTTTGAGACATCCTCCCGAACAGAAACCTCCTGATAGTGTGCAGGAAGCGGAGATGCGCCACGGATCCGGGCGTGAAGCTCTTCTTCGTTTTCGCCCTCAAATGGGAATTGGCCGGTGAGTGCATAGTAGACCGAAGTGCTGAGAACAAAGGCGACGTTCTCTTCCGGCGTTCGATCCGGATGAATAAAGCGCTCCATCCGAGCGATCCGTTCGGCGTAATCCTGATGATCTCGGATCGCGCTCAGGATATCCGGCGGCACCACGAGGACACGGCCGTCGTGCGACAGGATGTAGCCGCGGGAGTGGAAGGGCGCGATCGGGATGGAGGCCCGTTGAAGCGCTGCAAGTGCATCCGCAAGGCAGGCAATCGCTTCAAGACGGTCACCTGACTCGTCGGCAATGACTTCGTCGTAGCTCCGGCCGTCAAATACCGGACCGTAGACGTGAACACGACCGTCGTGCTCCACGAAGCCCGTGGGGTTCCACTCTTCTATCCCGTCCTCACCGACAATCCATCCGCTTTGCCGCCGTTGTCCGGCGAGTTTGCGAAGAGTTGGACTATTTGCGGGAATCCCGGTATCGACTCCAAGATAGTCGATTCCGTTCTTCTCTATTCGGATGAGGCCGCGAGCAATCACTGAGGCGTCAGACATGCTATTCCTTCCACCACAAGATCATATTCGCTCGCCCGACTCGTCAAACACCTCGGCCTCAAAGACGAAGAGCCTGACCGACTCCGACGCCCACGCGTCCGGATGAAGCCCGGCCTTCTTACACGCCGCGGCGAGAAACTCATCACGACTCCAGTTGCGCTCGGTGGCGACCTGCGGAAGCAGAATCCCCCTGTGTGTCTCGCTCCTCACGATGATGCCATGGGTCCCGACTTCGATCTGCTCAGCCCCCTCTATCGCCCGTGGTGGCAGGAGAAGGGAGATCTCGATCAGAACGGAGGGGAGCTCGTCTGGTTGGATAGGATCAAAACGCGGGTCGCAGAACGCCGATTGGTAGGCAGCGTAGTGGACGGTGTCATAGATCGGTTCGCGGGCCTCCACACGGCCGATACAGCCGCGCAGATTGGGGTAGCGGTGAGGATTGGTGAGCGTCACAAATGCTCCGGCTTTTGCCTCGAGATCGTGGGTTCGCGGCGGGTACGATGGGTCGTCGCCTGAGATCGAACTCCGAATGCGCTCACGGGCGAGCGAGAGGAGGGCCTCTCTCGAAGTGACGCTGAGCATTCGCTACTCCGCCGTGCGTCCCAGGAGGCGATTGACCCGTGACTCTTCGGTGACGACGTGAAGATTTTTCTCCTGCGTAGGGATCACGAGGCCTTTTGGTCCATCCTTCGCACGCCTGAGGTACTTCACCTGAGTGTAGAAGAGGTCGGCACGTCCGTTCGTCTTTGCCTTGCTGTAGTGAATCGCAAGGTTGCCGGCGTCCAACAGCACTTCCAGCGGAACGCTCTTGCCGGCTCGCGATCGAACAAAGACATATCCGCCCGGGTAGTCGCGAGTATGGAGCCAAAGATCGTTTCCCCGGACATGGCGACGGAGGAGTTCGTCGTTCTCCCGACTATTCCTTCCAATGAGGATCGTGAAGTCACCGCTCTGCGCAGTGAGTCCCGGTGTACCCGACCCGAGTCCACCGGTCGACTGTCGAGGCTTCTCTCCTGAAATGAGAGATCTGAGAGCGGCATGGTCGGTCGTTTCCAGACTCTCGAGCGCCTTCTCCGCGGCCTCTTTGGCGGCAAGGGCTGAGCTCATCTCGTCCTGGGCGTTCTTACTCTTGCGCTCCGCGCGTTGCGCTCGATCGTAATATGCCCTTGCATTCTCTTGGGGAGACTTGGACGGATCGAGCTCAATCACGGTCAATGCTCCGTCATTCGTGTAATCGTCGACCTCGACGCGAGCGGTTCCTGACTCGATCTGATAGAGGTTCGCTGTGAGGAGATCCCCAAGGTCACGCAGACGCCCCGACTCATCGCCTGCGCCGAGGAGC
>JANQQY010000203.1 GCA_028284845.1 Spirochaetales bacterium | reverse complement strand
CGATGATCATCGACCTTCGCTCCAATCCTGGCGGCGTGCTCTCCGCGGTGGTTGATGTTGCCGACTATTTCTTTGAGCGTGGCACCATTGTGGGTACCTCCGGGCGGATTCCGGAAGAGAATGAGCGCTTCACTGCGAACCGGGGCTCGCTTTTTGGAGACGACTTCCCGATTGTCGTGATGGTCGACCGTGGGTCGGCATCGGCGTCCGAGATTCTCGCCGGAACCCTCCAGGATCGAGGTCGCGCGACGGTGATCGGCGAAACCACGTACGGGAAGGGTTCGGTCCAGACGGTACGCCGGATTGGGCAGGGCGGCTTCAGGCTGACGACCTCTCGATACTACCTCCCGAGCGGCAGGTACATCGACGAGATTGGCATTGCTCCCGACATAGACGTGGCCGAGAGCGAGCTCACCGACGATGAGAACGAGGAGTTCGCAGATCTCGTTGTCTCCGAGCGCATCCCGCAGTGGGTTGAGGAGAATCTCGAGCCGAGCGAAGGTGAGGTTGATCGCTTCGTGGATACCCTGCAGGGCGATGGATTTGCGGTTCCAGATCGGTGGATCGAACTGACGATTCGCAACGAGGTGAATCGCCAGAACAACGTGCAGATCGTCTACGATCTCGAGTTCGACGAGGTCCTTCAGGAGGCGATACGGCTCATCGAAAGCGGGGAAGTCTCGGCCCGCTGATGGTCCATCTCGTCGTTGAGTCCGAACTCCATGAGGGCAGCGAGTTCAGGCCGCTCGGCGACGATCTTCACTACCTCCTCCGAGTCCGACGGCTGCGCACCGGCGCCTCGCTCTCCCTGATGGACGGCGCGGGCCGTCGATGGGATGCCGTTATTGATCAATGCAGCGACAACGCGATGGTCCTGCGCGTAGTAGGCCAATCCGACTCCACGGCTCCGAGGGCCGAAGAGTTCTCTCCTGCGATCTCCGTCTATCAGGCGATACCTAAGGGTCGTCGCTTTGACGACGCCGTGAGGCTCCTCGTCCAAGGCGGTGCGTCCCACATCGTGCCGCTCCTCACTGAGCGAACCATCGTCGACCCGTCCGGGAACGAGAACAAACTCGAGAGGTGGCGGAGAGTCGCGCGTGAGGCGGCACAACAGAGCGGTGCCGAGGGGCTTGTCTCTATCGATCCTCCTGTTCATCTCCCTGATGTTGTCATTGAACCTTCTGCCTCCACCTTCTTCCTTCATACGTCACCTATTGCAGACCAAACTCTCCACGGGTATCTTGGCCGCACCCCGCAGGCAATAGCACTCCTTGTTGGACCAGAGGGCGGTTTCAGCCCTGGCGAGATCGATGAGTTGCTTGATCGGGGAGCCGAGCCGGTGTGGCTGGGTCCTCGTATTCTCCGCTCGGAGAATGCAGGATTCTTCGCGGTCGCCGCGGTTCGGGTATTGCTGTTGGAGCGTGCGGTTTGGCAGGAACACGAGTAGCCGTCAAAGAAGCAGAACGTCTTGATGTCATGCGGGTGCCCGTAGATTCGCTTGACGAGGATCACATCGCTCTGGCAATCGACCAGTTGGTCGCCGCAGATGAGGTGTCACACATCGTCATCATTCGATGGTGGGACTACATGCGCGCCCGTCGGGACCAATCGTACCGATCGCTGCTTCGGAGCGCTTCGCTCGTTCTCCCCGTCTCAAAGAGCATTGTCCATGCTTCACACTGGCTTCGATCCGTTCGACCCACGCGTTACATGCCGTTTGATCTCGTGATTCGTTCGCTGGGTGCGCTCGAAGATCGGCGCCGATCGATCTACATCCTTGGCGGGACCCAGAGTGCGCTCCGCACCGTCGAGCAAAATCTTCGTGAGACCTTTCCCGGTCTTCGTGTCGTGGGGCGCTATACCGGCAGCTACAAACGAGATGTGGAGCCGGATATCATCACCGCCATTCGCAAGGCCGAGCCTGATCTGCTCTTCATAGGGCCCGGCGTCCCCGGCGCCGAGCGGTGGGTCGCGACGCATCGGTCGGAACTACCGGCCTGCGTCTGCCTTTCGTCTCCCGACGTGTTTGATGTCTTCGCGGAGAAGCGACGGCGCGGTTCGCGCGAGGCGTTCAAGCGCGGACTCGACTTCCTGCCGGACTTCTTCAGGCGTCCCTGGCGGATTCTCCGCTTCCCGCTCTATCTCTGGTATCTCCTGTTCTTGCTTATTTTTAGACTCTTCAAGCTCTAGCGAAGCCCGGCCCGCTCGTGTTCGTAGAGTTCTACGAATCGTGATCGGAACGATCTCTCCAAAGCCGCACCGACCGGCCATCCCAGTGGTCTGATGAGGAGCGCAAATCCCATCACGTCAGAGACAAACCCCGGCATGAGAAAGAGGCCGCAGGCGACCAGAAGCGTGCCCATTCGGCGGAAACATCGTTTTGGGTATGAGCCGGAGTCGATGACTTCCCGAGCCGCCCGGACTTCTGCGCGATAGATCGTAAGGATAAGAACGAGCGGGAGAAGGCCGGTTGCGCCGGCCGCCGCGAGTACGCCAAAAACGCCCGCCCTCCGCGCGACAATGATCAGGGCGTATCCATCCCCGAGTCCGACTGCCGCAATGACCAGTGCCGTCGCCGCCCACCGGAGCAGGATCCACGGCTCAACGAGAGGTTGGAGCGGAGGACGGAGTTCCATGCTCGAGAGTAATCCGGATACAGAATCGTCGCAATCTTGCGCAGATGCCTTGACAAGGCACCATGGGCCATCTACGATCTAAATCACTGGAGTTTTTTTATGGCTCAAGTAGTAGTAATCGATGAGAATCCAGCCGCGTGCCACCGCATTCAACACCTTCTTGGGCCTGATCACTCCGTTGATCGCTGGGACAAACCCCAATCCCCCCGCGATAATCACACTCCAGACGTCTTTATTCTCAGACTCGATCAGGCGAACCGCGACGGAATGGCACTCCTTTCAGAGGTTCGGGAGCGCGCAGGCGACGCACCTGTAGTCGCGCTGGTCGAGCATGTTGAGCTTCGCAGAGTCGTCGATGCCGTACAGCGCGGGGCATCAGACGTTGTCAGCCAACCGATCAGGGTACGAGATCTCCAACTCGCCATCACACGTGCCCTCGCGCGGCGCGAGGTATCACGGATGGCGAGCGATCCGGGACGCGTGCGTGAGATTGTTGGAGTGAGTCAGGCCATTCATCGACTGCGCGGGAAA
>JANQQY010000191.1 GCA_028284845.1 Spirochaetales bacterium | reverse complement strand
ATGACACTGATTCGGTGTCAATCAATGTCCTGGGATCTCGAACTGATCAGCTGATCCGATAGGAGTCCGAGGATGGACCGTGACAACGAACTCGCGCGGGCACGCCGCGAGAACGATCTCCTCAGAAAGCTGCTTGCGATATCAGATGCGACCGATGTCAGTGCGCTTATCGGAGAGGCACTACCGATCGCCGTGGAAGCCACTGGCGCCTCGATTGGCTACCTCGAGATCCAAGACCTGAGCTCCGATTCTGACTGCGCCGAGTGGTGGATCACCCATGGCGTTGCGAAGGCGGACGAGAGTGCGCTGCGTGAGGCTGTGTCTCGTGGAGTCATCGCTGAATCGATCGCCACCGAGAGCACGCTTGAGACTCCGTCCGCACAGTTGGACCCAAGGTTCTCTGAGCGGCGCAGTGTGCAGCTGGGACGCATCGAGGCGGTTCTCTGCGTTCCCATCGGCAACTCTCCAGCAGTCGGCGCCCTTTATCTCCAGGGTGACGAAGACCATGGTCCCTTCGATAGCCATGCGAGAAGGGCAGCGGAGTCATTTGCCGAACAGATCAGTCGGCAAGTTGGACGAATCCTTGCGCAGGCGAGATCTTGTGATGCCCCCGATCCCACGCAAGAATGGCGAGAACGGGTGGATGCCGAGCCCCTCATCGGAAGGAGTCGTGCTGTCGCAACACTTCTTCAAGAGATCGTCAACGTCAGCGCCCTCGACGTCGGCGTTCTATTGACCGGAGAATCGGGAACGGGAAAGAGTCTTGTGGCGCGTATGATTCACGATAACAGCAAACGGAAAGGTGGCCCGTTCATCGACATCAATTGCGGAGCGATACCGGAGGGCTTGGTAGAGAGTGAGTTGTTCGGTGCCGTCCCGGGCGCGCATAGCACAGCAACACGACGGATCATTGGGAAGGTCGGGGCAGCGGATCGGGGAACGCTATTCCTGGACGAAGTTGGCGAGCTTCACCTCACAGCACAAGCCAAGCTGCTCCATCTCTTGCAGTCCCGACAATACTTTCCCCTCGGCTCATCCGAACCCGAGACTGCCAATATTCGAGTAGTCGCAGCCACCAATACCGATCTCGAGCAGCTGATGAGGGAAGGCCGATTTCGAGACGATCTGTTCTATCGACTTCACGTAATTGCATTACGCGTTCCATCGATCTCGGAAAGGTCAGAGGACATCTTCGATCTTGCGAGACATTTTTCAGATCTGGCGAGCGAGACGCACGGGCTCCCCCACTACTCCTTCTCTCCACAGGCTGCCGATGCGCTGCAACATGCGGAATGGCCGGGGAATGTCCGACAGCTCGCTCATTGTGTCGAGGCGGCCGTCGTGCGGGCGGCTGGCAGCGGAGACCGGCGACTGGAGATGCGGCATGTCTTCCCCGGCTCTGGGCAGCACGAGGCCGACGCCGCCGACTCGCCGACGTTTCAAGAGGCGACGCGGAACTTCCAGGCGGCACTCTTGGCGCGCACACTCGCCGAGACCGGCTGGAACGTCCGGGAGACATCCAAGCGCCTTGACCTGGCTCGATCGCACGTATACGCGCTGATTCGAGGCTTCGGCCTAAAACGCGCGCAGGGGCCACCGCAATAGGATCAGAAGCTGAGCACCTGCTGACACACAGCCGTCAACCCTTTCGGCATACGTACCGGATCCTGAAACACGCATCCTGACACCCGCTCGCGAATCGCCTGAACGCGACCAGGAGCGGCACAAACCCACATCTGCTCATTGAAGGCTTGTTCGGCAGGCAGCCGCCCACCATCTGGTGCCGGATCAGGCGTGGCCAGGAAGATGTGGACCTCGGTCTCTGAACGATCAACGTAGGCCTCGAACGTCTGCACACCGCTAATCCAATAACTCACGATCGGAAGCGGCTCCGATCGTGGCACGAGGCCTTCCCCGTCCTCATCCACCTCGCTATAGAGCGCGATCCGCAACGCCTGGATGATCGCCGCACGCATGATGTCATTCTTCAGCGAGGAATCGATTTCGGGAAAGAATGCGCCGGGCCCGTTTCCAACGAACTCGTCGTGATGGTCGATGTGCTCCTGTGTCTCGAGTGGCCCGAGGCGACCGCTCGCGGAAATCTGCACAGAACCGCTAGCCTCCACCTCGTCGAGATACGCCTTCATTGTTTCCCAAGACATTTTTCGGAAGCGCTCGTTTGCTCGGCGAAGCGCGCTGCCAATGCTGACTGTGGTGGTTCGTTTAGGCACCTCGTTTCCCTCCTATATTCGAATCGCATCTATGCATTCGATTCGATGTAACGTGCGAGATCTGCTGCACGTTCGTGAAAAACGCAACGTGGAAAAGCTCTGAGTGCATTCGCTGCAGCATCAGCGAGCTCCACCGCTTCGTACTGAACTGTCGAATCGAGAGACAGAGCGAGTGCCCGAGCCAGGTCAAGTCGAACGCGGCCCGTTTCGACTGGCAGCTCACGGAGAAGCGACGAATTCAGACTCTCCCTGAGCTGCTGGATCCCGACCTTGACGTCGCCAATCAACAGCCGACCGACTGCAGCAAGCCTTGGCAGGAAGAATGGCCAGCCAGTCGTCAACACCCACTCTCGCTCTACAGCTGCCTCGAC
>JANQQY010000177.1 GCA_028284845.1 Spirochaetales bacterium | reverse complement strand
CCATCGCGGCATCCGTATCGGCCTGTTCGAGAGGGGATCGAACGACACGCTCTCGACCGTAGAGTTCGACGATCAGCTTTGACCCGACCATCGACTCGGCGAGGCGCTCAAGCGCCCGCGCTCCGCCGCACTTTTCGCTCTTGAGAAACTGGCCAACGTAGACTGAAATTCCCGCGCTCAGCGCCCGGAGCGCAACGCCAAACGAAGCCGTCGTCTTCCCCTTGCCGTCGCCGGTATAGACCTGCACGTACCCTTCGTTTTTCATAGCTTCCCCATCAGAAGTGTGCGAGCGCCTTCGGCCCGCGCTATTCGTTCAAACCCAATGCCGTAGACTCGTTCAAGAGTCGGCCCACTCACCAGGGTCGTAGGATCGCAGGCGATCTCCAATGCCCCGTCGTTGAACACCAGAATCTCATCGCAGTACTCAATTGCAAGGTTCAGATCGTGAAAGACGGCAATCACCGTGAGGCCTGCTCGCTCTCGCTCCTTCTGGAGCAGGTCAAGAAGCAGGAGCTGATGCCGGAGATCGAGGTGGTTTGTCGGCTCGTCCAGAGCCACAATCGGCGTGTCTTGCGCCAAGGCGCGTGCGGTCAGCACGCGCTGAAACTCGCCGCCGCTCACCTTGGTCACGGGACGTTCCGCGAGGTGCGTGAGCTGAAGCCGATCGATGGCTTCGTCCACCAACGGATCGGTCTCGTCAAAGGAGAAGAAGCGGCTGCGGTGGGGGAATCGGCCCATCGCGACCATCTGTCGAACTGAGAATGCCTGATCCGGGACGGTTGCCTGCGGCACGTATCCAACCAGCCGAGCCAGTTCGCGTTGACTCAGCGCATGAATGTCAGAGTCGTTGATAAAGAGCGTTCCCGGCGGGGCGGGAATCATCTTGAGAAGCAGCTTGAGGAAGGTGCTCTTGCCGGAGCCGTTCGGACCAATGATCCCCGTCATCGACCCCTGACGAACGGTGAATGAGAGCGAGCGAATCTGAAAGCCGTCGCGATAGGCGTACGAGAGACCATCGGCGGTAATCATGCGAAGGCTCTCCTCCTGAAGAAGAGGAGTCCAAGCAGGTAGGGGGCACCAAGAAGGGCGGTCACGATTCCAACGGGAAGCTCAGCCGGAGCGAGCACGGTCCGCCCAATCGCATCGGCAACCATGAGGAAGAGCCCGCCCGAGAGCGCGGAAACGGGGACGAGTGCCCGATTGTCAGGGCCAATGATCAGTCGGATCGCATGTGGCACGAGGAGCCCGACAAACCCGATGATTCCAACGACGGAAACCGCGGTGGCGGTAACGAACGATCCAAGAATCAGGAGCAAGAATCGATTACGACCCGGAAGCATGCCCAGAGATCGGGCGGTCTCATCGCCCTGCGTCAGGACGTTGAGTCGGTTCCCTTGAAAGGCGATCACGATCACTCCCAGGAACAGAGCCGGGACGGTGACCCGTACCTTGGTCCAGCTGCTTGTCCCAAGACTCCCAAAGGTCCAGAAGAGGATGTCTTCCGCGCGGTCTTGATTGAGGTACATAAGGAGCGAAATCACGGCCGAAAGAAAGAGGCTCACTGCGATCCCGGACAAGAGGAGTGAGAATGAGTTGCGCCCGCCCCCGGTCGCCGCAGCAATCCCAAGGACGAGCATCAGCGTCACCATTGCTCCAAAAAACGCGGAGAGCTGAATCATAAATGGATGGATGAATCCCGCCAGGAGACCGATCGTTACCCCCAGCGCTGCGCCCGAAGATATCCCGAGCACATAGGGATCAGCCATTGGATTCCGAAAGACGGCCTGAAGCACGGCGCCTGTGACACTCAGCGCTGCGCCGGTCGCGAGCGCCATGATGATCCGAGGCAGCCTGAGCCGCAGGACGATCGTCTCCTGCGGGCTGAGAGGATTGCCGGCTCGGCTCGACCGCGTGCCGGCGAAGAGGATGCGATAGACATCACCGGCGCGGATATCCGCCGTCCCAAAGGTGACCGAGACGGCCGCCCCGACAACAATGCATGCGATGAGAATCAGCAGCGCAATTGCCGTGCGACGGCCAAGACGTGCGGTCACGTCGGTCTAGAAGAGCTCGGGATGGATGATCTCGGCGAGCGCACGAAGACCCTGTGCAAGACGCGGGCCCTGGCGATCAACCATGTTGTTATCAAAGGTGTAGAGCCGACCTTCGGCGATCGCCGGGAGGTCCTTGTAGCCATCAGTCGTCTCGAGGGATTCGCGCGTTCCACGGTACTGCGATGCGATCATGATCTCAGGATTAGCCTCCACGATCTTCTCAAAGCTGTACGACCATCCCTCGGAGTCCGACGCGATGTTGTCTGCTCGGACCATGTTGAGCATCTCACCAATAAAGGTGTCGCCACCGGCGGTGAAGTCGCCCCACTGACCAAACCCAACGACGTAGTAGACCGAGGGCCGAGCGTCATCAGCGACGACTGAGACCGTTGAGAGAACGTCGGCCACATCGGCACGCATCTCAGCGGTGAGTGCTGCTGCCTCGGCCTCAGCGTCGAGCAAGGTCCCAATGGTGTCGATGGCGTTGTAGACACCGTCGAACGAGTCGGGGTTGTAGAGGTAGACAACGGGGATGCCGAGCTCAGAGAGCGTCTGTGCCGTGTCTTCCTGGAAGTGAGTCGATGCAAGAACAACATCGGGCTCCAGGCTCACGATCGTCTCAACGCTGGGGTCGCGAATGCTCCCAATCGACAAGACGTCAGAGGCAGCGGCCGGGTAGTCGCAGAAGTCCGACCGACCAACCAGAAGGTCGCCTCGACCAAGAGCGAAGACCGTCTCCGTCAGACTCGGTGCAACCGAGATGACTCGAGTCGGGGTCTGTGCGAACTCGAGCTCCGCACCAGATGCGTCTGTGATAACACGAACGACGGGCGCCGACTCCTCTGCAAGTCCCGTTCCGAACGCGAAGGTGGCGACCAGCGTGCACACCATTACAAGTAGAAGACGTTTCATGTCCCCTCCTGAGATGAGATGTCGGATATGGGATCTTCGAGCTGCCATACCCCAAGCCCAAACTCCGTGGACTCGCAGCGACGGACGTCTCGGCAGGTCTCCTGACTGAAGGGAGTAATCGCTGCATCCTTCCCGGCAGAGCCAGTGGATCGATGGTCCCGGTGAGACCAAAGGCAGCGAAACCCTAACACAGTGGCGGGTCCGCGCAGGATTCACACCTGCTTCCCTCTTAGCCTGGCAATCCGAGGCATCGGACGCCAGGAACCTGAGACAGTACTCGCGATGCTAACCGGCGAGGAATTGACTGTCAAGGAAACGGTGATTGCCCCGCTTGGGCGATTCGCGGTACAACCCGTTACTGCGTGGCGGGAGCGTCACGGAGGAGCGGCTTGTATGGACCGTGACCATGGCGGCACCATCGTCTCATATGCTGAATCGATTGGTACCGATCCTTCGGCGATCATCGACTTCAGCGCCAGCATCAATCCCCTCGGCCCACCCTCGTGGACCCGCAGCCTTATCAACAGGCATCTTGCTGACCTCTCCGCATATCCGGAGCCACAGGGCGAGGCGTTGGTTACTCGTCTCGCGGAGCGGCTTGAGATTGATCCAAACTGCATTCTGCTGGGCAACGGGGCAAGTGAACTGATCTTTGCGATTCCAGGATCGATTGGCGCCGGGTGGGCCATCGTGAACGACCCCGCGTATAGCGATTATCGTTCGGCCTGCGACGTGGCAGGAGTACCAGTTACGTCTGTGCCGCTCCGCCGATCACTCCACGACCTTCACGACCCACGGTTGGAGCTCGACACACCGGCGCTCGACGAACAGATCACCTCGCAAACGGTCGATGGGTCCACCGGCCTCGTATGGCTCGCAACACCTAACAATCCGGATGGTGCAATCTCCAATCCGGATGAGATCATCGGTATCGTCGACCGGCATCCGGCACTGGTCTTTGTCGTAGATGAAAGCTTCCTGGGATTCACCACGGCTCGTTCGCTCGCGCAGGAGGCGGCGACTCGCGACAACCTCCTGGTCATCCAGAGCTTCACAAAGCTCTACGCGGTTCCAGGCCTTCGGCTCGGACTCCTCATTGGAAGCGAGAAGCTCACAGGTACGATTCGTGATGCCCTCCCCTGGTGGCGAGTAAACGCGCTCGCGCTTCACTTTGGAATGGCTGCGATCGACGATGTCGAGTACGTGGAACGGACGCGCGAGTTCGTGGCTGTCGAGCGGAAGCGGTTGCGAGCCGCATTGGGGGATCGGCTGGGTTCTGACCGCATCACGGTCTATCAAAGCGAAGCGAACTTCCTGCTCCTTGAGTTGCGTCCTGGTTTTGTATTGGCGGAGAGCAAACCCGCTGACTCTGCCACCCTCGCGGCAGCATTGCTGCGAGAGGGAGTTGCCGTTCGCGACTGTCAGGCGTTTGGCGAGCTTGACCACCGCTTTGTGCGGATCGCGGTTCGGACGCCGGAGGAGAACGACCGGCTCGTCGATCTCCTCGAGCGATTGAGCAAAGGAGACCCCGCGACCCCACGGTCAGACTCGACCTTGCCCGGACCCCGCGCCGTCACTCGCGCCCGCTCGCTGATGATCCAGGGCACGACATCGAATGCCGGGAAGAGCGTTCTGACCACCGCCTTCTGTCGCATCCTGCTACGTCATGGATTTCGCACGACGCCCTTCAAGGCTCAGAACATGTCGCTCAACTCGTTTGTTACCGCAGACGGCGGAGAGATGGGACGCGCCCAGGTGACCCAAGCCCAGGCGAGCAGAATTGAACCCACGGTGGACATGAACCCGGTCCTTCTCAAGCCCCATACGCATCGATCTTCTCAGGTCATTGTGCATGGGAAGCCGGTCGATGAGGTTGCCGCGCGCGACTACTACCAGCGGCGTGAGTGGCTGCGAAAGGCGGTACATGAGAGCTACGATCGGCTCGCTGCCCAATACGACGTCGTGGTTCTCGAAGGTGCCGGCAGCCCGGGTGAGGTGAACCTGAAGCAGCACGACATCGTCAACATGACCATGGCGCGATACGCGAAGTCGCCGGTGCTGATTGCGGGGGACATCGACCGGGGCGGCGTGTTCGCGAGCTTCGTGGGGACAATGGGCGTGTTCGACGAGTGGGAACGAAACCTCGTGAAGGGATTCCTCGTGAATCGATTCCGAGGTGACCCGACGCTCCTCGGCAACGCCCTCGACTACACAGAGGCGTACACCGGTGTGCCCGTGCTGGGAGTGATTCCAATGATTCGCGATCTCGGCTTGCCGGAGGAGGACTCGGTCACGTTCAAGGAGACACCCGGCGACAGCGTCGGCGACTCGAGCGATTCGATCGTAATCGGCCTCGTCGATCTCCCTCACATCTCGAACTTCACCGATTTCGACGCGTTTGGCGTGGAGCCGGATGTCTCCGTCGTGCGAATCCGTGCCGGTCATCCTCTGCCGGCACGGCTGGACGCCATCGTCATACCGGGGTCCAAGAGCGTGGTAGCCGACCTCCGGGTCCTTCAAGAGGAGGGCACGGACAGGAAAATCGCTGCCGCCGCGGCGGAGGGCACGGAGATCATCG
>JANQQY010000145.1 GCA_028284845.1 Spirochaetales bacterium | reverse complement strand
GGATTTCTTCCCAGGTATCGAGCGATGAGTCGATACGAAGCGCCGTTGAGTCTACCACGGCGCGATAGTCGCGATATGACGATGAGAGAATATCGCTGTACACCCCGCTGTCATTCGATGCGTGGATCCGGAGCCACTGGAAGAAGAGGTAGACGGTCGAATAGTTGGCGAGGAGATCCTGCGGACCGGTAGGATCCAACTCGTAGAACCCGTTCCAAATGTAGAAGTTGTTTCCGAACCGAATCGAACTGAGGGGGTCAGCATTGTAGTAGGCGATCCGGGAGGGAATCTGCCCACCGGCGTAGAGGTATTCGGCTCCGGTCGACAGACCTTCATTGATCCACGTGTCTTGAATGGATCCGTCAACGAGGAAGGTGACGGAGAAGTTCACAAGATGCTGCATCTCGTGCGCAATCGTGGAGTAGAACTCATCGCTTCCAGGCACGGCGGGATTTAGATCCAGAAAGACCATGTCGGCCTGGTTCGAGTTTGGCTCCGTTGCGGTAGAGAACATATGTGTTGGATCGAAGTAGCCGGCCACGTAACCGCCGAACCCCGTGTAGCCGTCAACGATATCCAGGAGGAGCAGGATGACCTTTCCGTTGCCATCCACGTCGCTCTCAACGGCGAAGTTGTTGTGGATCAAGTCGTAGATGTTCGAGTCAAATTCATTCGCGATGTTCTGAGCGGTTGTCATGGAGATCCCATGACCATCTTCAACAAACACATCGACGTGCGTACCGGAACCAAGCAGGGTGGAATCAACATCGTACCAGGAATCGTCCGTTGCCGTGCGGGCACGGAACGTGCGGGTAACAGCGACCTCACGCGTGATGTTGATCGTGTAGGTAGTCGTACTTAGGTCCTCGGCTTCTACGACGACTTGAATCACATTGGCGCCCACAACCAGAGCGTGCGACCCAAGGCCAGAGAGGATTGTTGCTGTTGCATCCTCGGTGTCGGCCGTGACTACGATGTCGGTCGTAAGAAATGGAACGGTTGCTGTATAGGTGGCTGTTGCTGGAGTGAAGGTGGGCGAGATCGTCTCTCCCACAATCGCGAGGCTCGCGAGGTTCGAGTTGGTGCTTGCAGCAGCACGGGTGATGGTGACCGTGTAGGTCTTCTGCGATGAATCCTCGGCCTCCACCACGATGTCGATCTCATTGGAACCGACGGTGAGGTTTGCGACACCGGTACCGAAAAGAATCTCGGCAGTGGCATCGGCGATCATCGCCGTCTACCTTGGGAACCATCTATCCGAACGTGCGCTTCTGCCCGCGTCACTCGCGCCCGGCGCGCCGGTTCTCGCGCATGCGACACCTATTGTTGGAATCGTGCCGTCTGCAGCGTTGACTGGTTCCGTGCTCGTCTTTCAGCGGAAAGCCGCGTGGGGATTTTCCCTATTGCACGGAGGCGTAGACGACCTGACAATTGCGGCAAAGGAAAGGAATCGCCGCGAGGGTTTAGCAATGGGCTGACGCGGCTTTGCATATTGCGTGGAGTCACAACTCTTCTGTGTTGATTGTGCTCGAGCCTTGGCCGATTCGCGACTGGACATGGCAGCAAGCTATGGCAGCAGCATACCGCACTCCATGAGGAGTTCACTCGAGCGCTACGCACCAAGCAGCGTAATGTGCACGAGGAAACGATCTGAACCGGACGGGCGTGAGCGATTCCAGAGTCAGGATTCGAATTACAAACGTGCGGAAGCAGTTGTTCTACTTGCGCTGTCGGTATGGAGCTGCGGCGATGTCGGTCGCAGGTGGTGGACGGTCGGTACGCATGCGGCTCGACCGCAGAGATAGCGATGGAAATGGACATTTAGACTTTTTTGGCTATAAAATAGGATACGCCTTTTCTGATCGCCGAATTGGCATAAGAAGAGGTCTCGATTGGTGGGATATCCAAGTTGGGAGAACGGGAAAATGGACGACATACATCCCGTACATGGACGGGCGTTGGTGACCTGGTCGCTTGTTGCGATGATCATTCTTCTTCAGAGCTTCCCCGCATTTGCATCCGACGAGTTCGATCAGATCCTTGTCCTCCATTCATACTCCATTGACTACTCCTGGACCGAGGATATGAACAACGGGATTTTGGAGGTTTTTGAACGTCTTTCTACCCCGCAGTCGCTCCACATCGAGTTTATGGACACAAAGCGATTCAATACTCCGAGGTACCTAGAGAACCTTTCTTTGCTGTACGCCGATAAGTACTCCGATATTCGACTTGACGGGATCATTGCGGTCGACAACAACGCGCTCGATTTCGTCCTGGCCCATGGAGATCGAATCTTTCCAGGGGTTCCCATTGTTGCGACCGGGATCAACGGCGCATCTCCGCCGATGCCGGGCTCGAATGTCATATGCATCGTCGCGGAAGAGGCGAACCATCTCGAGACCATACGACAGGCGCTTTTCCTAACGCCGGATGCAACACATCTCTACGTGATAGCGGATGCAACGCCGACTGATGCGTTTTTGGTTGAAGAGGTCAAGCGCGCCATGGCGCTTCTGGAACATAGGATTACACCGACCTATCTGATCGGCATGGATGTCGAGGAGATAGAGCTACTTATCTCCGATCTGGGGGAAGATGATCTAGTCTACATGTTGCCGTTTTTCCTGACGTCCGACGAGACACGGTACATTGAAGGGCAGGCGGAGAAGAGTCTTACGGAGATCTCGCCAGTACCGATATTTGCGTCGTGGGACTTTCAACTCAACAACGGCGTTGTTGGAGGGAACATCATCTCCGCCCGTCCACTGGGACGTATTGCTGCCGACACGCTGGTCCGGTTCATAGAAGGTGAATCGGTGCAGTCGTTTGTAGTCGACGTCTCATCGCATGAAAAAATCTATGACCATGAGGTCGTCGAGCGATACTCGATCGACCTCAGAAGACTGCCGGACGACACTCGTCTTATCAACAGGCCGGAGACCTTCTGGATGCGATATGCCTCGGTGTTGGCTCCCGCATTGGCGATGATAGTGGTCTTGTCGCTGCTGGTGGCGCTGCTGTTCATGAATCTGAGCAAGGTACGGGCCGTCAACAGGACGAATCAGAGAAACATGATCCTGGACCGGGAGATAATCGAGACTCAGAAAGAGTTGGTTTCTACTCTTGGTGAAGTAATCGAAGTGCGGTCTCAAGAGACCGGCAACCACGTCCAGCGGGTAGCCAAGGTATCGAGACTGCTGGGCGAAAAGGCCGGAATGGACGAACAGACACTCGATCTGCTTGAAGCCTCTTCACCTCTTCACGACGTAGGCAAGATCGGTATTCCGGAATCAGTACTGAACAAACCTGGGCCTCTGACCCCTGACGAGTTTGAGCGCGTGAAGATGCATACTGAAATCGGCCGTGACATCTTGGCAGGCTCCCAGCGTGAACTCCTAAAAATGTCGAGAGAGATTGCCTATCAGCATCACGAGCGCTGGGACGGGACTGGATACCCAAGAGGACTAAAGGAAGAGCAGACGCTCATCTTTGCGCGGATCACTGCGATCGCGGATGTCTACGACGCCATCTCTTCAGAGAGGGTGTACAAGGAAGCATGGCCACCCGAAAAGGTTCTGGATTACATCCGATCTCAACGAGGCGGTGCCTTTGATCCCGAACTGGTGGACATCTTTGTCGAGAACTTTGCCGAAATCGAAGCGATCAGAAAGAAGTGGCATCAATAGGTGACGGAGGCGTAGACCGCGCCTCAACATTGCGACTGTAGGAAAATCCTCGTGGCGGACCGCCGTAGGCTTTGATCCGCCGAACATGGGGCAATTGGCATGCAATTGGAAAACGCCAAGTACGTGTGCCGGGCGTTCTCGCCAAGTGGATCAATCCGACTCCGCAGCTCGCCGTGATAATGGCTGTGGTTGACGAAGCGTTGACCGGGTTCTCTGCGATACTTTGTTTCTCACCGGTGGAACTCAGTTTGTCTACCTCGTTCTCACCTACATATGCTCCTCTACACTCCCCATTATCGAACGTGCAGTGCTAGTAGTTGTATCGGTTTTTCTTGATCTCGGCGGTGATGGAAGAACCGCTGTGGGTGCACTTCAGAAGCCCACTGTAGGTAGACCGGCAAGAGGTGGTGCCGTTGCGCCGATTGATTGACGTATAGAGCGTGACGCGAGTAAGTGGCTTGCTGGGTGGGGAGTGAGCCGACGACCGCGCTGACATCGGCGCTTGGAGAGCGGTACGATCGTCGTCACCGAACTCGAGTGGATGACCTCCGTGACGGAGACTGTGAAGCCCGGATCCTCAGAGACGCGTCAGGATAAAACCAAAATCGTCCAAACCACCGCGCAGCTGAATGATACGGCAAGGAGACTGAGCGACGCGTTTGAAGCTCTCGAGGCTAAGCGCGATCGGGTGTTCGAGTCGGTGTCACGGTGTCAGTCGTCCCGACGACGTCGGTCCTCGCCTTTGTGTAGAATCGGTGTGGATGCACGTTCGGACGATCGTTCAGAGCAAGAGCAGCGGGTACGCGATCATCGTGGGTCGGCTCGCACAGAACGAGCGTCACTCTCACTTCTCGGTGCATTTTGTCCAGGAACTCGGGGCACCCGTGTCAGTCACGGTCGACGGCGCAACGCATCGCGTTGGCCCGGGCCTGGTCATCGACTCGTGGGTTCCCCACGCCATCGAGTCTGAGGCCGATGATCCCGTCCTGATTGCGAGTGTCAGCCCAATCGGTGCGCACGGTTCTGCATTCCGACGCCTGATGGCGGGCCAGCCGTTCGCGCCGCTTCGCGGGGAATCGGCCGAGATCAAAAAGCGCGCGCTCGAGCTCCTGAAAGATGATGGCGATCTCGAAGCGCGTGCTGCACATCTCTGCGCTGCTCTCAATCAGCTTGCCGTGTCACGAGGAGCTGGACTCACAGCCGAACTGGATCCAAGGATCATCCGGGCACTTCAGGCGGTCGGCGCGCACACCACCGGGTTCCTCCCCGCGGCGGACGCCGCCTCTGAGGCTGATCTCTCCGAGAGTCGATTCCTTCATCTCTTTCGTGACCAGATTGGCATGACGTACCGGAAGATGCAGCGCTGGATACGCCTTGCAAAGTCGTTCGAGCGCGTCTGCGCGGGCGGCTCACTGACGGAGACGGCATTCGAGTTCGGGTTCGCAGACAGCGCACATTTCAGCCGTGCGTTCCACGAAGCCTTCGGAATGGCCCCGACAGTCCTCATGCAAGACAGCAGGTTTGTTCAAGTCAGGTGACGTTACCCCCGGTAACTTTGCTCCATGATTACGAAAGAGCTTCCCGTTGGCTATCACAAGTTCGCAAAGAGCCCATTCGTGAACTACCAGATGAATCGTTGGTGGTCGCTCGGCTTCACCGTCTTTGATGAGATTGCAGAAGCCGGCAGGCAGATCAAGACGTTTGATGACAATCGCGTTGTGTTCTCGCGACTGGCCGAGTCTGCGGAATCCGACGGGCGGCTGAAGAATGCGGCGTTTTATTGGCGCGCCGCCGAGTTCCTCACTGCGCCCGCGTCGGCAGACAAGACCGATCTCTACGAGCGGTTTTCGGACACGTTCCATCGCGCCTTCGCGGGAGATCAGATAGAGTCGCAGACGATCCCGTACGCCGGAGGCAGCATCGTGGTGCATCGCCTCGCACCAAGGGACACCGACGGTCGCATCCAGACCGGAGGTGGGCATGGGACAGTCGTCATCCACGGCGGCTTTGACAGCTTTATTGAGGAGTTCTACTGCTTCTGGCTCGCGTTCGCCCAAGCCGGATACGAGGTCATCGCGTTTGACGGGCCCGGTCAGGGCGCGACGTTGTACCGGCACGGCGTTGCGAGCGATCATGACTGGGAGAAACCGGTCGGAGCGATACTCGACTACTTCGACCGCGATGATGTCACGCTTCTCGGCATCTCATTCGGAGGGTACTGGTGCGTCAGGGCAGCCGCGCACGAGAACCGGGTCAAGCGACTGATCATTGACGCACCGTTCTATGACCTCATGGCTCACCGTTCGAACCTGACCAAAGGCCTCGTAAGGTGGATGCTCAACCACCGGAGATTCCTCAACTGGAGCATCAGATCGCGAGCTCGTGTCATCCCCACGATCGAGCACGTCGTCAATCAGGTCCTCATGGTCAATCGACGTCTTGAGGCCGATCCCGCCCTCGCGGCCGAGTGGATCCTGTCGATGAATGCAGAGCACATCAGTTCCGACAGAGTGGATCAGGATGTATTCATCTTGGTGGGCGAGGCCGACCGGTTCCAGAGCCCCAAGCTCTACGAACTGCAGCGGGCGGCACTTGTCAACGCCCGCTCTGTGGAAGGACGGATCTTCACTCGCGCCGAGAGTGCGGCGAATCATTGCCAAATGGGAAATCTCGGACTTGCATTGGACTCGATGACAGAGTGGCTGGGACGACATCAGGGGTAGGGGAAGCAGCCGAATCCTGCCTGACCGCGCTATTCGAAGACGTCCCTGTCTTTCCGCGCAAGTCTCGTGAACACATCATCATCGACCACCCGTGCGAACCCCGGTGTGGCGGGCACAGTCACCCTTTCACCACGAATCTCGTACCCCCGGTGCTTCGAACCCATCAACGGTCGCCTCGTCCCATTCGACCATCTCAAATCGCTGAGTTGAGGGGGCACGCGTAGTAGTTGGGTAGCGCGTCACCGTGGTTGCGAGGAGCAGTG
>JANQQY010000132.1 GCA_028284845.1 Spirochaetales bacterium | reverse complement strand
TGCGGGTTCGCCGTCGACCTCCGACAGCCGCTCCCGATAGAGAGCCGTCGCGTCATCCGGCAGATCCACGGAGTCCGCATTCGCCTCCATGCGTCCACTCATATCAACGATCCCGTCATCGAGGAGCATCGCCAGAGCGTCCATCAGGCCGGTCCCGCAGATGCTGCGGGCAGGCCCACCGCCAATGGTTTCGACGAGCAGCTCCCCGCCGGAACGAGAGACGTGGTTGATCGCCCCTGGAATCCCCCCTGATCCGTGCCGGATCGAAGCGCCCTCGAGCGCCGGACCTGCGGCCGTCGAGCAGGCGAGGAGGCCATCCTTTCCGCCGCAGATGATCTCTCCGTTCGTGCCGATGTCCACGAGAAGCGAAACGCCTTCCCGCTCGTGCATCCCACACGAGAGGAGATCCGCGACGATGTCGGCGCCAACATAGGCGGCAACGCCGGGAAGGAGGTGGATCGAAGCGTGTCTGTGCACCGGAAGTGCGATTTCGCGAGCGTCCGGGAAGAGGGGTTCGGTGAACAGCGGGGCAAACGGCGCCCGCGCGATCGATTCCGTCGGCATGTCCATCAGGAAGTGCAGCATGGTCGTGTTGCCGGCAATCGTGACGGCGACCACGTCTGATGGTTCGCCGTGCCCCTCGACCAGGCCGTGGATCATCGATGAGAGCTGCTCCCGAATCGCAGTAGTCAACGGCGCACCGGCGGTTGCGTGTGAGATCCTACTGATCACATCTGCGCCGTACGCGCTCTGAGCGTTCGCTTCCGATCGCGTTCCCAGTAGTTGGTGCCGGCCCATGTCGATCAGATAACCGGCGACCGTCGTCGTACCGATGTCGAATGCCACGCCGAGCACGGGAGCGTCACTCACCTCCGTTTCCCGGTCGACCCGAATCGATCGTCGCAGTCGCGCATCCGAGACCAATCGTATGCGCCCGGTCTCCTCCAAAGCCGCCGCGGCGGTCTGCAAGTGATCCCGCGAAAGAACGATCGACTCGACCGAGCTCTCGTCCCGGATGCGTCCCAGAGTGCTCCGCTGGTCGGAGATCGAGGGGAGGGGCAGGTCAAGAGTCTCGACGATGACTGCCGGTGTTCCGCCGGTTGCGATACGGATGCTCCCGCCCTTCGCGATCGCGTCTTCGCTGGCTGGAGCGGCCGATTCGCCGGGCAGACGAATGGTGGCATCTGCGATTGGAACGGTTCGACAGGCGAGGCGCTCACCCGATTCAGCCGTGACAAACCTGCGTTCCATATCGTCGAGGGGCGAGAACGAATCGGCAGGATCAACAGAGACGATGCACTTGCCACATCTGCCCCCGCCTCCGCAAGGAGCGTTGATGTGCCAGCCGTACGCCTGGATAGAGGCCAACAGCGTCTGTGAAGAATCGGTCTCAACAGATACGGCGTCTTCACCGCTGGTGAGGGTAAGCTTCACGAGCGGCGCTCGCCAAGGCGGTGGTGATCAGTGATGAGCATGGCGCGATTGTAGTGGGTGAGACTTGTGCTGTGAACCCTTATCCGGGATTCTCCGCGGGGCGCTTGCCTGCAAACGGAACATGCGAGTTGAGTTCATCGATGTGCATCTGCTCGTAGCGGTTGATCTTATCGATGTTCATCTTCATCACCATTTGCATCTGCTCATTGTAGAAGTGGTGAAGGCTGTGCGTTGCAACCGCGTTGAAGCCTCGACGGACCTTGTGGCTGCTTCCCATGCCCGGGTCGAATCGTTGGACTCCCTGGCTGATCCCCCACCGGATGGGTTCGTAGTAACAGAGATTGAAGTGGAGGTTGTTCACGAATCGGGCCGCGCCCCAATAGCGTCCAATAAGCCGATTCGGCTTGTAGAGGAGCATCGCCATTCCCACCGGACGGTCGACGAACGACTCATATGCCGAGCTGAAGACCACTCGGTCGCCCACAGACTCCTTGATCATGTGGAAGAAATCCTCGGTGAGGTATCGAGCAGCCCACATGCCAAACTGGTCGTTCGTGTTGGCGTAGTAGTCGTACATCGCCTCGAAGTGCGCATTCGAGACGTCGGCGGCAAAGGAGGTTCGAACCTCCAAGCCCTGATCCGCCATACTCGCGCACTCGCGCCGAACGTTGCGTCGTTGGTTCTTGTTGAACTTCCCCAGGTAGTCGTCGAAGCTCTCGAACGAGTCGTTGTTCCAGCGAAAGTGTTGATGTCGCCATGGGGTGAACTCCTCTTCGTTGATGAGCTCAGCGAAATCGGGTTCCGGCCAGAGTATGCTAAAACCATTCAGATTGTTTGCGATTGAAAATCGATTGATGGTGTCAATCATCGAGGCGACGGTCGCTGCCTGATCCTCCTCGCGATCAACGAGGAATCGGTAGCCAATCGCGGGCGTTAGCGGGCTCATGGCGACGAGCTTGGGATAGTAGGACGATCGAAGCTGCTGCGCGACCTCAGCCCAGGCGTAATCAAAGACAAACTCGCCAACGCTATGGGTCTTGACGTAGAGCGGTGCCCCGGCGATCAACACACCGTCGCGGTAGAGCACCAGGTGCTGCGGGATCCAGCCTTCATCCGGAGTGACGCTCCCCGACTCCTCCAGGATTCTCAGCCAATCCCACTCCAGGAGCGGTGTCTCGTATTGCGCCGAGAGGCGTCCCCATTGCTCGCGGTCAACTTCTGTGATGCTGTCCAGCCACTCGAAGCCGTTCTTCTCATGCATCCGGCGCCAAAGGTACTGCGTGTCGGGCAGCCGGCAAAACGGATCATCCAAAAGGGTCAAAGCCCCTATTCTTGATGCGACGGTCCCTGCGCCCTATACTGCCCCACCGTGAAGAGAAAGTTGGGCGAGCTCTTCTCGCCCTCTCCCGACCCATCCGGAACCGATGCCCACGTTACGATCTGCGCTCCTCGCGCCGTGAGGTTTAGGGACCTGGTTCAGCTCATCGCCGAACTCGGCGGCATCATCGCGTTTACCGTTTCGGGTCGCGAGAGCGGGGCTCTCATGCGAGCGATCGATATCCAAACCTCGCTTCCCCTGTTCAACGTTTCATTCTTCAGCGTTCCCGAAGGCTGCGTGGAGCAAGAAGCCTCTGCAGGCTGATCGTGGAATGACAAGACGAGCCACCATAGCGATCGCGATCCTCCTTGTTGCAATTCTCGTGGTGAGTATCGTGCTTATTGCGCGGAGTGATGCCTTTGCAGATGCCAGCATCGAGCGCGTCAGTGACATGATTCGGATGTGGGGTGTCTGGGCACCGCTTCTGAGCATCCTGCTGATGGTCGCGCAGTCGCTCGCCGCTCCGGTGCCGGCCGTTCTCATCGCCGCGGCAAATGGCGTTGTCTTTGGCTACGCCGGGATCGTCGTTTCGTTCGCCGGTGGTATTGCGGGAGCGACAGTGGCGTTTGTTGTCGCCCGCATGCTTGGCAGGCTGATCGCTTCCATGCGCATCAACACCAGTCGCTTCGAAGCCAAAGTCCGGGAGATCTCATCGGACCGAGGCTTCGTGATTGTTCTGGTTTCCAGGCTGATCCCGTTTGTGAGTTTTGACCTGATCAGTTTTGCGGCGGGGTTGAGTTCGCTTTCATTCGCCCGGTTTATCACCGCGACCGCGATTGGAATGGCACCGGCAACGGTGGTCTACACAATTGGCGGCGTACAAGCTCGTGCGCTCGAAAACTACTCCCGTGTGGTGCTCATTGCGACGGTCGCCGCACTTATGCTTTCAGTCGTGGTGTGGGCAACTCGCCGGTTGAGAAGCGATCGAGGCTGAGCGCTACGCGCACGCGGTGTGGGCAGCCCGCCGCTCCTTCACGAATCGACCGCTAGTTCTGGAAGGCGGCCCGTTCGCAGGCACAACCCGCAGCCCCGTGCGCCTCGTTGCCGCAGTCGACACCACACATCGTATCTGGGCTCGCGCCGCGGTTCACGCTGACCAGCGAAATCGCCCGTTGGAGCTGATCAGAGCCGCAGGAACCGCAGCTGAGCTCAGGCTGATCACTTCCAACACCTACCAGGTGTTCGCTGATCTCGCCGCAGGCTGCACATCGGTACTCGTAGATCGCCATACCTTTTTCTACCCATTCCGCGGACGCGCGTAAAGCCCTTTTGACCGGCAGGAGCTGGAGCCATAGCTTCAGCGGGTGCCAAAGCTTTTTTTGGGTTGGATAGCCGTCATCCTGGTCTTCGTGGGGTGTGCGAGTATGGACGAGATGGATGAGAAGGACCGTGAACTCCTGGAGGAACTATCCGATGCTCCGGCGCGAGCCGAGATCTCCTACGTGGAGGTCGAGGACTGGACGCTTCGTCTGATAGAGGTGGGGTCGAGCGAGCTGCCGCAAGTCGTTCTGCTTCACGGCGGTCCGGGCTCCCTCGATGCCTACACGCCGTACTTTCGCCACGAGCCGCTCTTGGCACATGCACAGCTCTTGAGTCTCGACCGACCCGGCTATGAGGGTTCCGAGGCCGGGAGGATAGAGACGAGCATGGCTCGCCAGGCCGAGCTCATTCGCCCCCTCTTGCGACCGGGAGCAATCGTTGTGGGGCACTCGTTTGGCGCTACGGTCGCCGCGAGACTCGCGATGGACTATCCGGAGCTGATCGGGGGCGCCGTCCTCGTCTCAGGCACGCTCTCCCCGGTTCACGAACGTCGCTTCTTTTTTACACGAGCGATGGAACGGCGCATGTTCAACTGGATCCTTGGTGACGGGATGCGAATGGCGAACGCCGAGAAGTTCACACGCATCCCCGAGCTTGAGCAGATGGCACCTCTGTGGGACAGGGTAACTGCGCCGGTGATCCTGATTCATGGAACGAATGATCGAATCGTTCCTCATCCCCATAGCGAGTGGGTCGCGGAGATGCTTGGCCCCGGGCGCAGTGAGCTCCGGCTCCTCGATGGCGAGCGACACTTCATTCTCTGGAGTGAGGTGGAGATGATCTCAGCCACGATTCTTGAACTGATTGACCGGCTCCCGGTGAACGAGTAGCCTTCTCCCAGGAGGACCGATGCGAGAGTAGTACGACACCCAATTCCAAGGAGGTTCGTATGCTCGCGTTTCGTCGCGTCACCTATACCTACGACAAACAGTCTTTCCCAACGCTTGAGGATCTCTCCGTTGATCTACCGGCCGGGTGGAGCGGGGTCGTTGGTCCCAACGGTGTAGGCAAGTCAACCTTTCTTTCGCTCGCCGTTGGTACGCTGCGACCCGACTCCGGTACCGTGGAGCGACCCGACACCGTGCTCTACTGTGCACAGCGCACCGATCACCCGCCGGGAGACCTCACCGAGCTCCTCAGCTTTCCTGATGGGCATGCCGGCCGGCTGGTCTCACGGCTCGGCATCGAGGCCGACTGGCCCTACCGCTGGGAGACGCTGAGTCACGGCGAGAGAAAGCGAGCACAGGTTGCGGTCGCACTCTGGCATGAGCCCGATCTTCTCGCGCTCGACGAACCAACCAACCACCTTGACCGGCCAACCGTCGGGTTGCTGGCGATGGAGCTGGCTACCTATCGCGGAGTCGGTCTTCTCGTGAGCCACGATCGAGATCTCCTCGACAGGCTCTGCGCTCGCTGCCTCTTCCTGGATCCGCATCGCGAGCCTACCGTACGTCCCGGCGGGGTAACGGCGGGGATTGCGGAGCAGGAGCGCGACGAGCTGGAGCAGAGTCGCCGCTACCAGAACGCCAGTGCGGAGATGCGTAGGATCGAATCGGAGCGGGCCCGTCGACGGGCAGTCGCATCGGCTCAGAACGCGAAGCGAAGCAAACGCGGACTCGCCCCAAAGGACTCTGATGCGAGGGAGAAGATCGACCGCGCCCGCGTGTCCGGTGCAGATGGGCAGGCGGGGAGGGTGCTCTCCCAGCTCGA
>JANQQY010000130.1 GCA_028284845.1 Spirochaetales bacterium | reverse complement strand
GGCAGGCTACGGCTGGACCAGCTCGAACGCATTACTCGAAGACCACGCCTCTACGAGGCCGGAGACGTCGATTTCTGGACCGACTCCTATGTCTCCGATCACGTGTTGTCGGCGCACCTCGATCCGCATACCGACGACGCCTCGCGGCGTCCTGCACAGATTCTCGCAACGATCGAGAAGGTCGAGTCGCACCTCCAATCGAAGGGATCGCCAGAGCATCGCATGCGCCTCCTCGACCTCGCCTGCGGTCCGGGACTCTACGCTATTCAGTTCGCCGCCAGAGGATACGAGGTTCACGGTATCGACTTCTCCCCAGCGTCAATCGCGCACGCCAGAACCGAGGCGCAGCGGGAGGGACATGAGATCACCTACACCCTGGCCAATATGCTTGAAGTCGATTTTGGCGGGCCCTACGATCTCGTGACCTTGATCTACGGGGAGTTCTGCACCTTCTCGCCTGACAAGCAGCGAGAGCTGCTTAGCAAGATCCGTGCCGCGCTCCAGCCGGAGGGGCTCCTGGTCTTTGATGTCTTCACGGAGGCGTACGCCCGGCACCATCGATCACGAGACGATTGGTACGTCAGCACAAAAGACGGCTTCTGGCATCCAACGCCGCACCTTGTCCTTGAGAGGAACTTCTTCTACGCCCAGCATTCGGCGAGTGTTGCGAGCTACGTGATCGTGGACAGTGCCGGCGCCTATCGGCAGTTCAACATCTGGTGGAGACACTTCACCTCAGCGGAGATTCGATCGCTGCTTAAGAAAGAATCCTTCGTCGTTGAGGCCGAGTATCCATCTCTGTGGGGCGAGGAGGGCTCGCCGCCGGGACACTGGATTGGGCTCTACTGCTCGCCGCGTCCTACTTGATCCGAATGTGGATGTCCCCGGCATCGTCGACCATGGTCTCGAACACCTTGACCGGTCGGGTCGCCGGATAGTCTTTCACCGCTCCGGTCCGGATTTCAAAGCGTGAGCCGTGCTTGGGGCAATAGACGTCACCATCGAGAATCATGCCCTCCGCGAGCGGGGAGTACTCGTGGGAACAGACGTTATCCAGACAGTGGACACCATCTTCGAGCTTGAAGATCGCGTACTCTTTCCGCTTGTGCCGAAAGAGATAGCTGCGCGCGAAATCGTCCTGATGACAGACGCGAACCCACTTCGCCATGCTACTCCGGAACTCGGGCGGCAATCCGTTCGCGAATCTGATCCGCGAAGTCGCTGGGAACCATGCTGACAAGATCGTCGAAGTAGCCTTGAATGAGCGTACGACGTGCCTCGTCAATTGGGAAACCGCGACTCTGGAGATAGTAGATCTGGGTCTCGTCGAGCTTACCGGTGGTGGAGCCGTGACTACATCGAACATCGTCTGTCTTGATGTTCAATGAGGGGATCGAGTCGGCGCGTGCCTCCTCGCCCAGGATGAGGTTCTTGTTCGTCAGATAGGCGTCCGTTCCAGGTGCGCTACCGGCAACCTGAATCAATCCCTGGTAGATGGCGTGACTCTCGTCACGTACCGCCCCACGGTAGTAGGAGCGGCTGGTCGCGTGCGGCGCACGATGATGCTGGACGGTCCGTATGTCCATGTGCTGCTCGTCCGTCGCGAAGTAGACACCGTTGATCACGGCATCCGAACCAGGTCCATCCATGGAACACGAGAACCGGCTCTTCACGAAGTCCGACCCAAGAGTTGCGTCCGTTCGGTGGATGTACCCATCGCGTGCGATCGAACAGCGGTCGTTCTGGAAGTACAACGATTCATCGTTCGCAAACTGGCAGTTCACCAGCGAGAGCCGCGCATTCTCACCAACGAGAAGGTCGGCACCGTCAACGATCATGACCTCGCCTTCCTCATCCCCGTGAATCCTTCGAACAACGGTGACCTGGCTTCCGCGCTCGGCAACGACCATCAGATGGGGGGCGACGACGGTCTCGTCTCCCGTTACGC
>JANQQY010000086.1 GCA_028284845.1 Spirochaetales bacterium | reverse complement strand
GCGTAATAAAGCGAGTCTCATCCGGCCAGAGAATAAACGACGCTCCAATCGTATGTCGCTCGAGGACGATGAAGTTGTTGATCCCGGCGTGGCTCAGGGCTACCGCGAGGCCGACTCCCGCCGCGCCGGCACCAACGACGATGACGTCGTGCACGTTGCCGCGTGGTTTACTGTGACTCAATAAAGCTCCTCACCTCGCACCCTCACTATCCTCGCCGTACTCTACCGAAGCCTGTTTGCAGGTGCAAGTTACTTGCGATAACATATCCAGAGCCGCTCTGAGCGGCGAACCTTTGATGCGACTCACCGAGAAAGAAGCACGTCGACTGCTCCAGCAAACTGGACTTCGAGCTACAGCACCACGCCTGGCAGTTCTCCGCGTCCTCGCTGCTGCCAAGAATCCGCTCTCGCATTCCGAGGTGCTCGCTGAAATCGGCAACTCTGACTGGGATCAGGCAACCATCTATCGCAACCTCGTCAGACTTCGCGACGCCGGAATTGCACCCGTCGTCAGTCGCGCTGCGGGCGTTGATCGCTATGCGTTTGCTCACAGCGAGGCCGACCAACATCAGCATCCCCATTTCATCTGCGACTACTGCGGTAAGGTCGAGTGCCTGCCGGCGGATCTCACTGGTTCTCTGGCCGTTCCGGGTCGTTGGGAAACCTCTGTTCGGACGGCAATGATCGAACTCCGGGGCGAGTGCCCGGAGTGCCTCGCACGCTCGGAGCGCCCCGCCGGATCTGGTGGTGTTGACCCGAGCCTCTAGACCAGATAGCGGACGTTGACCCCTATTCGGGCCCGTGCTAACGTCGGTGAAACTAATACCTTTCCTGGATCTTCACCGGCTTTGGAGCCGGGAAGCTAAGAGGGAATCCCGTGAGAATCGGGAGCGGGCCCGCCGCTGTAACCGGGGACGACGCCAAAGAGGCCACTGCGATCAGACATCCGATCGTGGGAAGGCTTGGCAGTCGGCTGATCCGGAAGCCAGAAGACCTGCCGGAAGGGGAAGCACGACGGACGAGGCCCCCGCCGTGTGGAAGTATTCTCTAGGATTCTCTCCCGCCGCTCCGGCGCTTGAGGACCCCAGGCGTACTCCTTCCCCAACCGGACAGCGGACCACTCTCGTGCCTCGTGGAAGAGGAGTGAAGATGGAGTATCTACGACGAGTGGTTCTGGCGACAATGATGGCGCTGGTCGCCGGCGCCCTGTTTGGTGCCGGGACGGTTGAGATGCCGGCAGATGCCGCGTCCGGCGACGCACTGATGCTTGGCGATGAGGGATGGTCGAATCCGCTCATCAAGGAAGAGACCGATGAGTATGTGATCGTTCTCGATCCCTTCGGAAATGAGGTTCAGATCAGCAAGCGGCCGGAACGACCGCTGATCAACTACAACTCAATGCTCGGCGTCTGGTACGTGGCCGGGGGAACATCAATTGGTCGTCCGCAGGCCTCTGCGGGATTCCCCGAGGCAGCCGCTGATCTTCCGATCACTGGACGCGTCGCAAGCCCTAACACTGAGCTGATCGTCTCGATGAATCCGGACCTCGTCGTCCTGAGCTCTTCGATGGATGCCCACAGGACCCTCGCAGAATTGCTCATTGCGAGCGGAACTGAAACCCTGATGCTCTCGTACGAGAATTACGTGGATTTCGAGAACATCCTCGATCTCTTTGCGCGGATCGTGGGCAACCCGGATGTAGTTGAGTCGGTCGTCCCCGGGCTCCGTACGCGGGTCACCGATGTCTGGTCGCAATATGCCGGCCAAGAACCAGTCACGTTCCTCTCGCTCTTTGCCTCATCGCGAAGTGTCTCAGCTGAGACGAATCTCGCCCACACCGCACGGATGGCGGCACTCCTTGGTGGCGAGAACATTGTTGAAGAAGGCACCTTTGGTCAGGGAGAGAAGCGTGTCACACTCAGCATGGAGCGGATCTTGGAGCGCAACCCTGATGTCGTGCTCGTGACCCCAATGGGTGCGATGGACGGAATCCAGGACCGGATGCGAGAGGATCTCGAGTCGAATGATGCATGGATGGCGCTCCCGGCCGTGCAGGAGGGCAGGGTGATCTATCTCCCGCCCGAGTACTTCCTCTACAAGCCCAGTGAGGAGTGGCCGGAAGCCTTCGAATTCCTTGGTGAGATTCTCTACTCAGAATGAGTCAAACTGAAGCCGCGCTCGGCCCTGCCGCTGGGCACGACGAGCGCGCGTCTCGAACACTCAGGGAGCGGACAGCCTACCGGCTGTTCGTGCTCCTCGTCCTTGCCGCGCTGGGGTTCTTGGCGTTTCTAGTCAGTATCAGCCTGGGCGCACTTCGCATTCCGGTTGGGGAGGTTGTGCGCTCTCTCTTCACCGACACTGAAGACATAACGCGACAGATAGTCTGGAATATCAGACTCCCGCGAACGATTGTTGGTGGCTTGGTTGGCATGTCACTCGCTCTCTCCGGTGCCGTGCTTCAGGGCGTGATGCGAAACCCACTCGCTGCACCCAACATCATCGGTGTCTCCGCGGGGGCGGCCGTCGCCGCGATGGTGCTCCTTGTTGCGCTTCCGCAGTTCAGTTTCCTGCTCACGCCTGGAGCCTTTATTGGTGCGTTCGGCTCTACGATCCTCATCTATCTCCTCGCGTGGAAGAACGGTATCAAGCCCATGAGGCTTGTTCTCGCGGGCGTCGCGGTAAGCGCGTTTCTTGGCGCTATTACCAACACATTGATGATCTTCTTCCCGGAGCGCGTGCAGGGTGTGATCGGCTTTATGGTTGGGGGCCTGATTGCGCGTACCTGGAAACACTTTGACGTGATCTGGCCGTATGCGTTGGCGGGCCTCACCCTCGTCTCCCTCCACGCGAAGCAGCTGAACATCCTCATGCTGGGCGACGAAGTTGCCACGGGCCTCGGCCTTCGTGTGGAGCGAACACGCATGATCCTCATCGCGGTTGCTTCCCTGCTTGCGGCGAGTGCGGTATCGGTCGTTGGTCTGCTCGGCTTTGTGGGTCTGATCGTGCCTCACATCGTTCGGATTATCATTGGAAGCGACTATCGCTATCTCATTCCCGCCTCAGCCCTCTTTGGGGCCGCGCTCGTAATGGCGTGCGACATCGTCGCTCGCGTTGCCTTCGACCCGGTCGAGATTCCCGTGGGGATTATCATGGCAGCACTCGGCGCTCCGTTCTTCCTCTACCTCTTGCGCAGAGGGTTCCGCAGTGAAGCTTGAACTTCTGGACCTTTCCGTTGCCTATGGAAAGGAGCCGGTGGTACAGAACGTCTCGTTCTCAATCGAGTCGGGCGAGCTCTTGACGGTGATCGGGGCGAACGGCTCGGGCAAGTCGACGCTGATGAAGGCGATCGCTCGAAGCCTCCGTCCGCTGAACGGCACCGTCCTCCTTGACGGCAAGAGCATCGCCAAAGAGGACACAAAGGCGATCGCACGAAAGCTGGCAATCCTGCCGCAGGTGCACAACGCCCCCCCGGACTTCACCGTTCGTGATCTCGTGAGTTACGGGCGTTTTCCCCATCTTGGCGTTGCGGGGCGCCTCTCAGTCGATGATTTCCACGCAGTAGATAGAGCCCTCGAGCTCACGAGGATGACGCCGCTCGCGCATCGGAACGTCAACACGCTCTCCGGCGGAGAGAGGCAACGCGCGTGGATCTCCATGGCGCTGGCGCAGGAGCCTCGCGTCTTGCTTCTTGATGAACCCACCACGTTTCTCGATATCAGTCACCAGTTCGATCTGCTCGAACTCATCAACACGCTGAATGAAGAGTCTGGTCTGACCATCATGATGGTCCTCCACGACCTGAATCAGGCGGCGCGATACAGCCACCGAATCGTCGTTCTTCAGGACGGTAGGGTCCATCGGATTGGAACGCCGGATGAGATCATCGCACACGACGTGCTCTCTGAGGTGTTCAATATCCGCGTACGAATTCTCAAGGACCCTGAGTACGGGTGCCCTTACTTCATCCCTATACGATCGGAAGAGGGATGTATTGATCTCGACGGAGCCGCAGGATGAACGACGCACCTCTCCTCTATCCCTTCACGGCCATCGTTGGCCAGGAGCAATTGAAGTCTGCGCTGATCGCAGTCATGGTCGATCCGCGGATTGGCGGGGTCCTTTTAAGCGGTGAGAAGGGAACCGCGAAGTCCACTGCCGTCAGGGCCGTTGCCGACCTTCAGCCCGGTCTCCGTGTGATTGAGTTACCGTTGAGCGCCACCGAAGATCGGGTCGTGGGGACGCTCGATGTTGAGCGCGCGCTCTCATCCGGGGAAAAACGCTTTGAACCGGGCGTCCTTCATTCGGCCCACAACAACATTCTCTATGTGGATGAGGTCAACCTGCTCGACGACCACATCGTGGATCTGCTTCTCGACGTCGCCGCCATGGGGATCAACTACGTCGAGCGCGAGGGAATCACGCACTCTCACCCGTGTCGGTTCGCACTCGTGGGAACGATGAACCCGGAAGAGGGCGAACTTCGACCTCAGCTGAGCGACCGCTTTTCCCTTTCCGTGACGGTGCGAGGCGAGGGCGACCCGGCGGCGCGAGCAGAGGTAGTGCGACGAAGGATGGCCTTTGAAGACGATCCTGTATCGTTCCGGAACGAGTGGTCGGAGAAGGAATCCTCGCTTCGCGCTCGAGTCGAGGCTGCGAAGCTTCTCCTCTCAAGCGTCGAGATACCGGACGCGATTATTGAAACGGCGGCGCGAGTAGCAATCGATCTTGAGGTCGATGGCCATCGCGCTGATATCAATATGATCAAGACAGGCCGAGCTCTGGCCGCCTTCCGTGCCCATGAGGCGGTGTCCAGCGCAGATCTCGTTGACGCTGCTGAGATCGTGCTTCCTCATCGGCTTCGCTCTGATCCTTTTGATTCAGTTGAGAGCCACCTCTCCGAGCGGCTTCAACCGTATCGGAGTCACGGCTGATGTACCCCTTCTCTGCGATCGTCGGTCAGGAGGAGGCGAAACTCGCTCTCCTCACCTGCCTCGTAGAGCCTGCCGTAGGCGGCGCACTGCTCCTTGGGGAGAAGGGCTCGGCCAAGTCGACGCTCGCGAGAGGGGCTTCCTCGCTCGTTGATGTTCCGTTTGTGAATCTTCCGCTTTCAGCGACAGAGGAGACACTGTGCGGGACGATCGACATCGCCGCGTCCATGCGGGAGGGCCGTCCTGTAGCCGAGGCCGGCCTCATCGAGCGAGCGCACGGCGGCCTTCTCTACATCGATGAGGTCAATCTTTTCCCGGACTCGCTTGCGGCGCTCCTCGTGGATGTCGCATCGAGCGGCATAGTCCGCCTTGAGCGGGAAGGTCTCTCCCGTATCGCTGATGCACGCGTCTCCCTCATCGGTTCGATGAATCCAGAGGAGGGCGGCCTTCGACCACAGTTTGCAGAGCGCTTTGGACTCGTAGTGCGTATCCGCGGTGTTCGGTCGCTCGCCGAGCGAGTGGAGATCGTTCGCAGGAGGCTCGAGTTTGAGGCTGATCCTTCCGCCTTCTGTGATCGCTTCCGCGACGACGAGGAACGCCTGCGCGCACAGATCCGCCACGCACGCAAAATCCTGGTGACCGTTGAGGTCAGTGACGAGATCATTGGCGAGGCAGCGAGGATTGCGGCCGGCGTTGGATCCATGGGGCATCGAGGTGAGCTCGTCCTGCTCCGGACCGCACGAGCGATTGCTGCCCTTGATGGGCGTTTGACGGTAGAGGCGGGCGACCTCCAGCAGGCCTCGCGTCTCGCGCTCGCCCATCGTATTACTCGGGCGGAAGAGGCTGCGGAGTCCGGGTGCGTGGATCCTGAGGACGCTCGGAACGTGAGCTCAGATCATGAGTTGCCTCGCGATCAGTCTGATGCAGCAAACCAGCATGCGGACGATCGCGGTGGCCCCGCGGCGTCTTCACCCCACGGCGAGGCCGGAGACTCTCGTCCTGACTGTGGCGAGCCTGACGCCACGACCATTCCGTCGGTCCCTGTCTCCACATCACCGGTATCGCCGTCCGAGCCGGAGACCGTATTCGCGGCGCTTGGCGGAGTCACCCTTCCGAACATCTGGGATCTCTCGTCCGAACGATCGCGACGGCGACACTCGCAGCACCGCGGAGCCGCAGCAGGCAGAAGGCAACGCTTTGTCTCAGGTGACCGTAGAGGTCGTTACGTCCGCTATCGCCTTCCTAACGACCGACCCGATGACATCGCGGTTGGAGCGTCGATCCGCGCTGCCGTTCGCCGCCACGCCGGCAACGGCACCCTCCCCCAAAGCGGTGAGTCGTTCGTTCGGCCTGAAGACCTGCGACAGAAGGTTCGTGTGCGGCGATCCGGCCGACACATTCTCTTCGTGGTGGATGCTTCCGGGAGCATGGCTTCTGCTCGCCGAATGTCGCTCGCGAAGGGTGCAGTCCTCACGCTCCTGACCGAGTCGTATCAGAAGCGTGACACCGTGGGACTCATCGCCTTTCGAGGGGATTCCGCCAAGGTTGTGCTCCCCCCGACCCGAAGTGTCGTTCTCGCTCACCGCCGGCTTCGCGACCTTCCAACAGGCGGGGCGACGCCTCTTGCGGAGGCGATCGAGACCTCATGTCGCCTCGCGCGCTCGATGCAGGTGAAGGATCCGGGCGTTGATCCACAGATCGTCTTCTTGACCGATGGCAGAGACAAGTCGCTCGTGAGCGGTGCCGCATCGATATCGCCACAGATCGACCGAATCACGAAGACGGCCCGCAACCTGGGGCTGCGATTCGTCTGGATCGATACCGAGAACCCGTGGGTGAGGGTCGGCAGAGGCCGCGAGATCGCGGAAGCACTCGACGCATCATACGTCAGCATCGGAGGACGACCGACCGATCGTTCGGACGCTTCCGCGCCACACCCCGTCAGGAGCGCGAGATGAACCTTACCTGCATAGCCGTCGGCGCGTCCGGGCTCACCGCGCTCGACCGTCTCGTCTCCAACGATAATGAGACCTACGGCTGGCTTACCACTCGGCTTCACTACGTTGGATCCGATAGCTTCTCGCGATCCGACTGGTCCCCCGTCTTTGCCGACCTGCGAACGAGCGACATGGTTGTTCTCGATCTGATGGGGGCGGAGAGGGAGTTCGTAGAAGCGCTCAGGCTTGAGCTTACCGATTTCCAGGGCTCCGTCGTGGTGGTGAACGCGAGCTCGCGAAAGATTCGTGGGGTTGCGAAGCTGGGCGGCTTCTCCGGTGGAATGATGAGCGGACGAAAGCGCAAGGGCTCATCCGGCGGGGACATGACAAAGATGCTCGAGAGGCTCGAGAAGCTTGGCAAGGCTGTTCCCGTGGGGCCGCTCCGCGACATGAGGAACTACCTGTGGATCGGCCGCTACTGGCGGTTCGCGAGCGACGACAACATCGCCTCCATGGTCGCGCTGATCGGGCGCGAGTATGCTGATCGATCGGAGCTCCCTCAACCGTCGCCTCCAGTGACCATCGAGCGAGCGATCCTGCTCGACCCGGCGAACGGAAAAACGTGGAACTCGTTCGAGGAATTCACCTCAGAGAGAGCGTGGAGGGAGGACGCACCTACGGTTGCCTTGCTCTTCAGCCCCGGCACCTATCCCGCCAACCTGCACCCACTCACCGCGGGCCTCATCGCACGGCTCGAAGTGGACTTCAACGTTCTCCCATTTGCCATGCCACGGCTAACGGGCGCCGATAGAGAGTTCTTCCTTTCTGTGGTTGGCAGAGACGCAGGTACGAGTCGGATCGACGCCATTATTAATCTCATGGGGTTCCGGCTGGGTCAGGGTCCGATGGGTGGAGACGCCGAGGAGGCGGTATCCGTTCTTCGCGACCTGAACGTCCCGCTCCTCCATCCGTTCGCGATTGCCAAGCGGACGATCGAGGCGTGGCGCGACGACCCTCGAGGCATCAAACCCGGCGAGTTCGTCCTTCATCTTTTCCTTCCTGAGCTCGACGGAGCGATCCAGACGATTCCCATTGGCGCAGTGGAGACGAGCGACGAGTCACGGTTTGGGCAGATTTCCCTTCTGGATGATCGTGTCGATCGACTCGCAGGCAAGCTATCCTCGATCATTCGGCTCCGACGGAAGCCCCGGTCAGAGAAACGAGTCGCCATCTTGATGTATGACTATCCGCCCGGCGAGGCGAGCGTTGGCGGCGCAGCCTTCCTCGACACCTTTGGGTCGGTAGCCGCGATCTCCGGTGCGCTTGCGGCCGCCGGCTATTCGACTGAGCCGTGGAGCGCCGATGGACTGCGCGAGGCGATCGTGGACGGTGGCGTTCTCAATGGTGTCGGCTATTCGGGGACGCGTGGCGGAGTGCTCGAAGAGAGCTCGCGTCTCTCATCTCGATCGTTACCGGTCGAAATCGCAGACACGATCTCAGACTACTGGGGCGCCGCTCCCGGGACAATCATGGTGAGGGAGGGCAAGACCCGGCTTCCCGTCATTGAGCGCGGCAATCTCCTCGTTGGCCTCCAGCCGTCACGGACGGGAGAGGAGCCCGATCCCCGTTCCTATCACGACGTTGGGATCCCGCCCCATCACCAGTACGTTGCCTTCTACCGGTGGATCGAGGAGGTATGGAAGGCCGACGCCATCATTCACGTGGGGACTCACGGCACGCTCGAGTTCCTGCCGGGCAAGGAAGCGGCGACCTCCGGATCGTGCTTCCCGGACGTTCTTCCGGGCAACCTCGCCCACTTCTACGTCTACTATTGTGGGAACCCGGCGGAATCGATGATTGCCAAGCGCCGCAGTCACGCGGTGATGATCAGTCACATGGAGCCTCCCTACGACCGAGCCGGGAGCCACGGTCGTCTCGATCAGCTTCACTCTCGACTTCACGAGTATCAGGAAGCTGCGCTCACGGACCCGGATCGGTTGCCTTCAATCGAAACAGACATCGCAGAATCCGCGGCCGAGGCAGGGATTCGGTTTGAGGGCGTCCACGAGCTCGAGGATCAGCTGCTTGAGCTTACGTCGGCGCTTGTTCCCACGCGACTGCACACGGTGGGCCGTGGTTTCTCTCCCGACGAGGCCGCACGGCTCATCGAGCATATCCGGCGCGCGGACGACGAGGGAGCGCCTGTTCCGGACGCCTCACAGTTGACGGAGAACAACGAGCTTGAGGCGATCATTCACGCCCTTGATGGCGGCTTTGTCGAGGCCGGTCCTGCCGGCGATCCCACCCGGACGCCGGATGTGATCCCCACCGGGCGCAACATGTTTCAGTTCGACCCAAGGCTCACCCCGACTCCATCGGCGACCAGGCGCGGAGACGAGATTGCTGAGAACACCGTGCGCACCTACTTCGAGGAGCACGGGAGCTACCCAAAGAGCGTTGCGGTCGTCCTCTGGGGACTCGAAACCGCCAAGACGCATGGCGAGACCGTGGCTCAGATTCTCAGGTATCTCGGTGTGCGCTTCGGCCCCGACCGATCGCTCTGGGAGTCGAGTCTCGAGCTGATCCCCGGCGAGGAGCTTGGCCGACCTCGAGTCGATGTCACGATCCAGATGTCCGGCTTCTTCCGCGACCTTTTCCCAAATCTGATTGGCGTCCTGCACGACGCGGTAGACCTGGCTGCGTCAGCGGACGAAGGTCAGAACGCGGTTGGAGTCAACGTCGAGAGAATCCGGGACGGTCTCCTGGCGCAGGGAGTCGACGAGGAGACCGCTCGCGAGCTCTCCTCCGTGCGACTCTTTGGTCCGCACACCTCTGAGTATGGAACCGGGCTCACGGGCATGGTGAGCAACTCGAGTTGGGACACCGAGTCCGATCTTGCGTCGCACTACCAGCAGAGGCTCAAGTACGCCTACGGTCGTAATCACTACGGCGTCGAGCGAGGCGATCTGCTTGTCGCGAACCTCTCTCGCGTGGAGCTCGTGAGCCAGGTCCGAAGCTCCCGCGATTACGAGATCACCGATCTCGATCACTTCTACGAATTCTTTGGCGGGCTGGCACAGAGCGTTCGCGAGCTGTCCGGATCTCAGGCGACGCTTCTTGTCTCGGATACCTACGAGGGCCGTGTCCGCACGGAGCGCTTCACCCGCGCAGTCGAACGAGGCGTCTGGTCGCGACTTGTCAACCCGGCGTGGCTCGACGGTGTGCTCACCGCGGCTCATCACGGCGCCCAGGAAATCGCAGATCGATTCGAAAACATGCTCGGTCTCGCTGCGACAACCGCAGAAGTCGACCCCACCCTCTTCGACGAAGCGTGCGACGTCATTGTTCTGGATGATGAGATGCGGAAGAAGGTCGAGTCGAACAATCCCTATGCACTCGTTGGCATTGTTGAGCGGCTGCTCGAGACGAATGCGCGCGGTTACTGGGATGCAAGTGAGGACCGGCTCGAAGCACTTCGCAGGATTCATCTCGAGCTCGAGGCGGATCTCGAAGGAGGAGACCGATGAAAGAGAGTGTGACACTTATCCTTGCGGCGTTTGGGACGAGCTTCCCGGCCGCTCGAGAGCGGGCGTATGCGCCGGTTGAGGAGGCAGTTCAAAGAGCGCTCCCGGACGTAACCATCTTCTGGGCGTACACCTCTCGAATCGTCCGCGCAAAGATGAAGCGTGAGCAAGGTGTGACCGTTCCGGACGTCTGCGAGGCTGTAGTTGCTGCGCAATCGAGTTCCGTAGCCGTGCAGCCGATCCTCGTCCTACCTGGAAGCGAGTACGATACAAAGGTAGTCGAGTGTGCACGCGATGTCCCCGTCGGAACAACGCTGCTCCACGACGCTGCTGATGTCGAGGCCTTTGCCAGGCTTCTTGCAGAGGAATCACGGCCTGCTGATGGGGAGTATGTCGTCTTTGTTGGCCATGGAACCCACCACGAGGCGGACCGCCGCTACGCGGAGCTTCAGGCTGAGTTCGACAGGCGCGGAGACTCGTGCCTTCTTGGAACGATCGAAGGAGATCTACCGATTGAGCTTGTCGTTCAGAGGCTTCGCGACCGCGGTGTTCAACGGGTGCGTGTTCGACCGCTCATGCTGACCGCCGGAGATCACGTTCAGAACGACATCGCCGGTGAGGACGAGAGCTGGCTCACCGACCTCCGTGAGGCAGGATTCCATGCCGAGTTTGAGAACGTGACGCTTCTCGACTTGGACGCGGTACGGCGGATGATCACATCGCGATGTGTCGCACTTGTTGAGGCGCTCCACGACGAACAGGAGCCGTAAGGTGAACACTCCCCGGGTGGTCATCGCAGCCGCCCGTTCCGGACTCGGCAAAACATCGGTTTCTACCGGTCTCATCCGAGCGCTCGCGAGAAAGGGCCGTACCGTGCAGCCGTTCAAGGTCGGCCCTGACTACATCGACCCGGGGTTCCTTTCCTCTGCCGCCGGCCGCGTCTGCCGAAACATCGACACGATGCTCGTCCCGGAAGAGGATGCCATTGCGCTCGCAGAGCGCGCCGCTCTGGACGCGGATGTTGTCGTGATTGAGGGTGTGATGGGGCTCTTTGACGGAGCCTCCGGTACTGATGAGCGCGGCTCGACCGGACATGTCGCCCGGCTCCTCGACGCGCCGGTGATCGTCATCCTTGATGCAGCACGAGCGGCTCGAAGCGTTGGAGCCGTCGCGCTCGGCTTCGCAACATTTGATCAGCGGGTCCGCGTGGCGGGGTTCATCCTGAATCAGGTCGCCAGCGACAACCATGAGCAACTCCTCGTTGACGCGATCGAGGAAGCGACAGGACTCCCTGTCCTCGGGGCGATTCGGCGTGACTCGTTGCCGCCGCTGCCGTCGCGGCACCTTGGGTTGATTCCAGCATGGGAGAAGACGACTAAAGCTGAAGACCCCATTGAGCAGCTGGCCGGACGCATCTCTTCTGCAGTCGATCTCGACGCCGTGCTCAGCCTCGCTCAATCTGCGTCAGAGAGTGTAGCGACCGGCGAGCCGGTCACCATTGGTGAAGGTGCGCGGCCGATCGAGCAGACATCGACAGGCGACGCGATTGATGACGCGGCCGAACACTCGACCGTCGCTCCAGTCATCGCGTACGCAGAGGACGATGCGTTTCACTTCTACTACGAGGACAACCTGGACGCCCTCCGCGAGGCGGGCGCGCGTCTCGAGCCGTTTAGTCCAATAAACGATGAGGGACTGCCGGCAGGGACTTCGGCACTCTACCTTGGTGGTGGATACCCGGAGCTCCATGCGGCTCGGCTATCCGCGAACAGTCGAATGAAGGCTGCAGTTCTCGCCGCGATCGAGGACGAGATGCCGGTTCTCGCAGAGTGCGGCGGTCTGATGTATCT
>JANQQY010000036.1 GCA_028284845.1 Spirochaetales bacterium | reverse complement strand
AAATATCGACGTCGCCACCGTGAGCCACCGACGCGTCCCAGAGCCGCTCGATATCGCGTGGCTCCGAGACATCGCATACAACACCGATCGCCGGGACGTCTGGACCATTCCGACGCGCCTCCGCATTCAGGAGTGCGGCAGCCTCCTGGGCACGTATCTCGCTACGACTGCAAATGGTTAACCGATGCCCGTTTCGGACCAACTGACGCGCGATCGCGAACCCGATGCCGTGCGCCGCTCCAGTGATCACGATGTTCATGGCGTTCCTCCGTTGCGAACTTCGATTCCACGTACGAACACTTCGATCAGCTCCTCTGCCATCTGCAGTCGCGATCCAATCACGTATTCATCCGGGATGGTAAAAAGCCCTTGAATGGCGGAGAAAAAGGCGCCGGCAACATTGCCCGGATTCTTTGCAGTGACTTCGCCGCGCTCGATGGCGGCTTGGATCGCGCTCCCAATCGGTAACATGACTGCACCGTGGAGAAGCCACGACAAGCGCTCACGCGATTGGTCGCTGAGAACCGGAAAGTCGGCAAGCACGATGCGTGTAAGGTCCATAGGAGGTTGAGAAAGGAGCCAGGTTGCAAACCCGTGAAGTTGCGAGCGGAGGTTTCCTGCGAGGGAGTCGTGTGCCTCGCGCATTGCGCGATCGTGCCGCCGAGCGTTCCGCTCCATGACCTCAACGTAGAGCCCCTCTTTGCCCCCCGGCGCATGATGATAGAGCGACGCGTGATGCAGACCTACTTCGCGCGCGAGTTCCTTCACACGGACTGATCGGTATCCGCGCTCAGCAAAAAGCCGCTCCGCAATCGCAAGGAGGTGCTCTCGTGTGCTGTTGTTCCGAGGCATCTTGGAACGAGTGTATCGCGATCACACCAATAGTCAACAAAAATGTTTGTTAAATACGGAACAAACGACCACGCCCGCCCGTCGGCGGACGGGCCGATCGTCAGACTTGCTCTTCGCTCACGAAGCGCACCGCGGTTCCGTAGACAAGAATCTCGGCGGCGCCTTGCATCACCGCGGCAGAGGTGTAGCGGATATTGATGATGGCATCGGCCCCAAGACCCTTGGCCTCCTCCACCATACGCTTCGTGGCGATAGCACGGGCCTCGTTGATCATGTCGGAATAGCCCTTGAGCTCGCCACCAACGATCGACTTGAACCCGGCGCCAATGTCGCGACCGATGTTCTTCGACTGGATCATCGATCCCTTCACGACCGCGAGGGTCTCAACCGTCTTGCCCGATACAAAATCAGTATTTACCAAGATCATCTTCCTGTCCTCCTTTGAGTTCCATTATCCGTGATACCACCGCCCATCCAAGTCCACCAATAGCGAGAAGCGCGACGCCACCAATAACCCACCGAACGGTGTTTAGCACGTCCGCCTCATCGAGAACGAGAAACCAAAAGAGCGCGTATCCAATCACAAGAGCCGCCACAAAGAGTGCCGACAGGATCGCCGGCAGGTATCGTTTCATGCTGCCCTCCTCCTGTCATACACATCCGATAGCCTCGTATTCAAAGATGTTCTGCCAGTGCAACCGAATCGTCCCCGACTCGTCTCAAGAGACATGAAACAGCTACGAGCCATGGTAAAGGTATGGGGCACGATTTCACTGGTAGCTCTCGCCGCATCAGGTTGCGCCCTCCTTGGATGGGGCAACGGGACGGAGATCGATGCGTCGTTCGCGGCAGGAGCGGTGCTCGACTACGTCTCAGCGGAAGGTTTCGAGCAGTCTCAGGAACTTGAGATTGCCGCTGACACCTACAACCTCCAGGTCGCGCCGGCGCAGGGGTCACAGTCGGTTGCCGTCGCGCGCACCGTGACCACCGACGAGATTGTGCGCGAGTACCCGAACGTCACAGTGACGATCACTCGCTCGCTCGACGACATGGATACACCGGACGATAAAACCGATGATGTTCTGACAGTCACGCGAAGTGCCGACTACGGATTCGACGCTCCCTACGTCCAGGTCCTCGTGAGACCGCTTCGGCCCGAAGCCCCTGGGAGCGAGTGGGATAGCTTCGACGGCGGAACGAGCGGGTGGCTGGTCGCTCCAATCGACGAAATCACCCAGACCGGTACGATTGATAGGTCTCTTGGAGATGTCACGGTAGCCGACGGATCCGTGCAGGCGACATGGATGTGGAGCGGCTCATCGGTCTACGCGGGGAAGATCGTCCGAGAGTTGTCGGATCTCGTCCGACCAAACATCGCCCACCGTACGATCATCACCCAAGACGACGCGGGCGACACGAGCCTGACCAGAGAACGAGTAGTCGACGGAGAGGTCGTTCGACTGGCGACCGTTGAGTCATGGGTAGACCCGGATGACGGTCTGACCTACCGACGGATCGTCGATGAGGACGGCGGATATGCAGTGGTCAGAGCCCAGGGCAACCGAGCCGGAACGCCTCGGGTCGTCGACTACTACTCCTCAGATGGAACTCGCTTCCTCCAGGTATCTGAGACCAGAAGTGGCGCCAGAGGGACCATGACAAGCACACGAACCTTCTACGACGCAGATGGAACCATCCTGGATACTCGCATTGTTGAGTACGCTCTGCGCTATCACGAAGGCGATGAAGACCAGGTGGAGATCACGAGATCGGTGAACGGCCGTAGTCGCACGGTCACGATCACAGAGTCAGGTGAAGTCTACCTTGCCACAGTTCGCGGTGTTGAGTATCGAGTTCGCGTCATTGATGCGAACACGGTCGAGTTCCTCGATTCGAGCGGCAGCGTGTACATGACCGCCGTTCGAAACGCCGACGGCAGCTGGTCGATCACCACTCCAGACGGAGTCGTGACCGTCTAGGTTGGGAGCGTTTCGGGCTCGAGAGATGCGCGGGCTCGGTTGCCGTCGACATTCCGACGGTGGCGGAGTCCGCTCTGCATCCAGGGTGGCTTACCGGTCGGCGCTGAGCGCGCGAATCGCTCTGAGCGCCTGTTCAACTGAGGCGTCGCGATTTCGCATCGTCTCATCCGCGCCAATGATCGTCACATCCTTGATCCCTACAAATCCAAGCACATACCGCACGTACGGTGAGAGGAAATCGTTGCTGGCACCGAGCTTTGTCCCGCCGGAGGCGACGGCAACGTAGGCAGGCCGATCCCGCAGCAATGGCGTTGGGACGCCGTCCACATATGCGAACGCCTCATACTTCCTGACGATCTGATCGATCCAAAGCTTGAACGAGGCCGGAACGGTGAAGTTGTAGATGGGAAGAGCAGCAACGAGAATGTCTGCCCGTTTCAACTCGGCGAGCAGGACATCAGAGAGCTCAAGGCCCCTGGACTGATCCGGCGTTCGCTCCGACGGTGGTGTAAACGCCGCCTCCACCCAATCGTTGTCAACAATAGGAATGCCGGTGGTGAGATCCCGGGTGACGACGTCGAGCTCTCCGTGGAGCTCACGCAATCGACCAAGCACGGTATGTCCAAGCGATGTGCTTACTGACCCTGTATGTCTGCTACTTCCCTGGAGGTACAAAACACTCTTCATTGGGGAGAGAATATGGCTCAGTAGAAAGGTCGGGGCAATGGCGAGGAGGGCACTTCCCAGGTCGTTGATCGCTGGAGAGGGGCCCCTCAGCCGTCACAGCCGGGGGCCACAATCGGTCCTTATGGTTAGCCTATTCCTCTTCATCCTCTTCAGGATGCGTGTTGGTGTACCAGCTTCCCGCGATCTTCATGCGGACACCGTCGTACTCATCGGTCAGCTCAGCGGAGAGGGCCGTGTGGATCATTCCGTTGAACACCGGTCGAATCTCGTCGTCGTCACGAATCACATCGAGCGCGACGTGCTCCGCCCATGTCAGATCCGAGTACTCCTTGCGGAGTGTCGACTCGTCAACACCGTACTCCTCGTACATCTCAACCACTGCGGACGGGATCTCAATTGTCTTGATCCCAGCTTCCGCTGTCGCCGCGGGCACAATCGCCAGCGCCATCAGTACCGCGAGCCCAAGGCTCACCATTCGTGCATTGCTCTTCATATCGTCCTCCAGTTGACGGGCGCTGCAGTCGCTCCGTTCTTGAGCCAGAGGATATCGGCGTCAGCAGATGCCGAGGTTAACCCTTTGTTAACTGGTGCAATCACGGTTAAGTGCGGGTAAACTCCGCGGCCAAAAAGGGCACGATGATCCGGACGCCCCTACAATCACCGCACCTTTCGGCCGCGAAGACCAGACTACACCGCTACGAGGGCTCCTGGAAGATGAGGAGCGGTGTCCATGTCTCGTGCCGCTCACTCCAGTTCCCCTCACGGAGGCCGGTAAAGATGAACGAACTCCCCGGGCGATCACTCATCATAAAGAGGACAGGATCGTCTCCCGTCCCCTGCGTCCCGTCGGCGCCAACGGAACCAATCGCAAAGTAGCGTGGCCCGCTCTCGAACCAGTAGAAGACGCCGGGATCAGCAAACGGGTCGGCCAAGCCGGACTCTTCCACTGCCTGCTGGATGCGTTCCGGGTGCCCCCATGGTGTACGGATCTCCTCTTCTATCGCACGCAGATCATGCTCTACCTGCTCGTGCCGGGTACCGGCGCGGTTCGCGATCAGCCGCTCCTGAAACGCAGCACTAAACAGATCACTTTGCTCCTGCGTGTGTACTGCGAAACTCAGGTTCGCAGAAACGACGCCGGAATCAGTGAGCTCCACGAGCTTCGGACTCATGAAGAACGTATGGCCATCCTCAGCGAAGCCGACACCGACCCCGCCGGGGTAGCCGACAAAGACGCCCTCGTTTTCATACGCCGGCTGTCCGCGGATGTACGCCCCCCAATCCATCGTGGCGAACTCCTCGCGCGGATGCATTGTGACCCGCAGCTCCTCCAAACGCATGGCATTCTCCGGCATCGGAATCGTGAGGCTCTCCCCGCTTATGAACTCAAAGCGCCCCAGGCTCACCATACGGCGACGATGCGCCTCAATGATCTCATCCGGGTCGAGAGGGGCCTCTTCCGCCGGGGCCGCTGCGGCGTC
>JANQQY010000018.1 GCA_028284845.1 Spirochaetales bacterium | reverse complement strand
CGGGCTCAATGAGGCAAACGACGAGTGGACCTTCGATCCGTTTTCCGCAAGTATCACCCTTCGCTTTGCGGACCAGTACAGCAACACGACCTCCCTCTTGTACGATATCGAGGATGAGGAAGTCGACTTTCTGCGGACCGGTTTTTCGCTCGGAACCGGATCTGTAGACTTCGAGGCGCGAACGACCGAGAACGCCGAGTTCGGAGGACCGGGGGTGGGGTGGCAGGACGGCGATGAACGTCGACTCCGACCCTACTCGGCATCTGCCGGATACCGCCTGGCGCGCGAACTCGGTCCCTTCTGGCGAAACCGGGTCGTGGGGAGTATCGACGCGAATGTCGGCGTGTCGTCAAATCTGATCCGGTATACGGAAAGCTCTCTTCAACTCGGCTTGAGCGCCACGCTGGTCGTTCACAAATTCCTCGCACTCGGCCTCTCAGTCTCTTCGAGCAACGACCAGATGTATGTCTACGTTCCGTCGCTCGCTGAGGGCGTGGGACGGGAGCCACGAAACATCGCCCTCGATCTCCTCCAGAGCTTCAACTTCTTCTCGCGTTCTGCACGGGAGGAGTCCGGATTCAACGTGAATCAGATCAGGTTCTCGCTCCTGCACGACCTGGGAGACTGGGATCTCACGTTGGGCTACGCGGGCGCCCCTGAGTTGATAACCGCAACGGACGGGACCCGATCGTTCGAGTGGCAGGGCGAGCTCTCAATCAACGTCCAATGGCGGCCGATTGGCGAACTCTCGACAGATGTGAACATCAATTCAGATGAGATTCTCTTCGGAGCCGACTCTTGACCCCTCAGAGAAGTGACTCCTATACTCGTGGGAAAGGAGTGGCTTTGAGCAGATCGGCGGTCGTGCTGGAGAGTACGACACAGCTGAGCGACCTGTGCGGTGTGAATGACGAGAATCTCAGGGTTCTCGAACAGCTGATCGGAGAGCCGATCTTCACTCGCGGCAATGAGATTCACCTCAGTAGCAACGACGACACAGCATTTTCGACGCTGGTTCGCGTGGTTGACGAGTTGAAGTCGCACGTCGCCCTTGGGCAGCTACCGAGCAAAGACCTGGTAAAGGCCGTTTTTGAGTCTGTGACCGACACCGAAGATTCTAATCCCTCAATACTGAAAGAGACGTCGGTGACGATCCCCGGCCGGGATCGCGGTGTCTTTCCACGAACTGTCGCCCAGGCGTACTACCTTCGAAATCTCGAGCAGAGCGACCTGGTCTTTGGTGTAGGCCCGGCAGGTACAGGAAAGACCTATCTGGCCGTTGCCAGCGCCCTTTCACAGGTGCTCGCACGGAAGAAGCGCAAGCTTGTTTTGACCCGTCCTGTTGTCGAGGCGGGGGAGAGCCTCGGCTACCTGCCGGGTGATCTTGCGCAGAAGATCAGCCCCTACCTGAGGCCGCTCTACGATGCCATGGAGTCCCTCGTGCCGTTTGAAACCATTCAGCGGATGGAGGAGCAGCGCGTCATCGAGATTGCACCACTTGCCTATATGCGCGGCCGCAGCCTAACCGACTGCTACGTCATCCTTGACGAGGCGCAGAACACCACGAAAGAGCAGATGAAGATGTTTCTCACTCGGATAGGCGAGGGTACTCGTGCCGTCATTACGGGTGATGTAACGCAGATTGATCTTCCGCAGAAGCACCGATCAGGGCTCTTGAACGCGGTGGAAGTCTTGC
>JANQQY010000681.1 GCA_028284845.1 Spirochaetales bacterium | reverse complement strand
GCTTGTACCGCACCGCCTCCAAACGAGAGCCGGTCACGACCATCGCTTTCGCGCGCCCACCAATCTTATGACGGGTGACCGCGTTGAAATGCTCAACCATGATCTGTGTCTTTTGAGCGATGTTGTGCGGGTGCAGCTTCAGGTACCTCGCCAGCGCCTTTCCCGCCTTCTTCCGCTCGACGTTGGGGTCGTCTTCGCTGGCGCGAATGAGATGAAAATACGTAGCAAACGTGACGTAGTTCTTGAGTACGTCGAGAATAAAGCCTTCCTCGATCGCCTGACGCATCGTGTAACGGTGCGGCTCGCGGTCCGAACCGAACACCTTGAGCGTCTTATGCTTCGGGGTCGCCGTGAAGGCGAAGAAGCTCAGGTTCGCTTGCCGGCCACGCTTTGCCATCTCCCGATAGAGTTCTTCGAGCTTCGCCTGACCGTCCTCTTCGGCTGCCTGTCTCGCCCTTTCCGCCAGCTCCTCGCCACCAAGCACCGCTTTTAACTCGGTGGATGTCTCGCCCGACTGCGAGCTGTGCGCCTCGTCGATGATCACTGCACACCTGCGGGTTGGAAGAAGCCCGCTGCCCGTTTCCCCGCGGTCCTCCCCCAGTTTGAGGAGCTGACGAGAAACAAAGGGGAACTTCTGCAGCGTCGTGATCACGAGCGGTACCGCGTTCTCCAGCGCTTCAGCCAGTTGCCGTGAGTCATCGTCGATCTTCTGCACCACTCCCATGCGATGCTCGAATTGATAGACCGCATCTTGGAGTTGTTGGTCTAGAACGACGCGGTCGGTTACGACGATGACCGAGTCAAAGACTCGTTCGTCACTGGTGTTGTGGAGCGAAGAGAGTCGATGAGCGAGCCAAGCAATGGTGTTACTTTTTCCACTTCCGGCGGAATGCTCAACCAAGTAGTTCGTGCCTGGACCCTTCTGCTCGGCCGCCGCAACGAGATCCCGAACCGCGTCGAGCTGGTGATAACGCGGGAAGATCATTGTCTCGCGCCGGACTTTCGTGCCGTCTTCCGTCCGCTTGTTTTCTATCTGCAAGTGCAGGAAGCGAGCCAACAGGTCGAGGAAGCTCTCACGCTCCAAGACTTCCTCCCACAGGTACGCCGTCTTGTACGCTTTTCCTGCGGGATCGGGTGGATTCCCGGCTCCTCCGTTGTTTCCCCGGTTGAATGGCAGGAAGTACGTCGCAGATCCCGCCAGCCGCGTTGTCATGAAGACCAGATCCGGATCGGCCGCGAAGTGAACCAGGGCTCGCCGCTTGAAGCCGAAAATGGGATCGTTGGGGTCTCGGTCGTTCCTGTACTGCTTCTTTGCGTGCTCGACCGTTTGGCCGCTCATTGGGTTCTTTAGCTCGATCGTGACGAGCGGAATGCCGTTGACGCTCAGAACCACGTCAATCGACTTCTTTGAGCCCGGCTTGTAGTAGAGCTGCCGCGTGACGCCGACCCGATTGGCGGCGTACTTCTCCGCCAGGTCGGGGTTCATGCCGTGGGCCGGCTTGAAGAACGCGACTCGGAGTGTCCGCCCGTAGCACTTGAACCCGTGCCTCAGCGTGGCAAGCGAGCCGTGCGAATCCAACCATTTGCATAAGTCGGCGACGATTTGCTCGCCAGTCCGCTCGCCGTGCAGGGCCTCCAGGCGAGCCCACTCTTTAGGCTGCGTCTCGCGAATGAAATCGAGAGTGACTTCAGGATAGATTGCTCGCTCGCGGTCGAACACCCGGCTCGGTACAGAAACGTAGCCGTGATTGACTAGATAGGTGTCGATTACGGTCTCGAACGCGGCTTCATTCGTGGCGGTGTGGCTCAAAGCACTCCTCCGGTTCGGACGACATAGCGTCCGTTCGTCTGACGTAGACAACCAGCCCACGTGCCGGGAAAGCAATCGCGGAGTCTCTGGCACATGTCGCGGTCGTCGCGAAAGACTTCGACCCAGATTGAGAATAAGCCCCGAATTGCGGCTGCTTCCGCGATCGTTTGACGCACGGCAGGCGTATCAACGGCTTGCAGCCGGTCCTTGAACCTGTTCGCCAGGGCAAATACTTCTTGCCTACGTCTCCATCGAAGGTCACTCGAAGTGGGGCGCCGTTGGGCATTGCTATTCGCTGGTGTCTTGTCGAGTCCGACTAGTCGTATAGTCCGTCTCGCTCGATGTCGGTTGGTCTGTCGAAGTCGCCGCCCCGCTTGCACTTCACCGTTCGGGGAGTACCAGAAGCCGCGAAGTGTGTTGTCCCGATCCGGCCACAGAAAATCGCCGACAGCAATCGTCTCGTGCCCTTTAGCGGAATTGCAGTGGACGCAAGATAGAACGAAGTTCGACCAATCGAGCTCCAAGGTTCCATCCTGTGTTCTTGGGATCACGTGCTCGACAGCCAAGTGCGTTTCAATCCACCTTTCGCAATAGGTACAGTAGTAACCGAAAACTGCTGCTAAGTCGTGCTTTGCATCGTCGTACGACTCGTAGGTTCGCGGAGCGGTGCCTCTGTCAATTGGCCTCACTTTGAAGTCTCCCCCGCATCGATTCTAACTCTACGCGTAGCAGCGCGACGTAGGCAGGGTCGTTCGAATACCGCTCGGCGAGAGAGTCTAACTCTTGCCTCATCTGCTCTACCAGATCGGCCTGCGCCACGTTACGGGTTGCCCTTATGAATTCCTCTGCCTCCGATACCATGTTTAGGTATCTTGCGCTCTTTTGCGGCACTTCAACTCCCTGCACCTCCTCCGCGATGTCCTCGATGCTCCTGTCTGCGTACTCGTCCGGGTAGCGGTCGAGGAATTCGTCGGGGTCGAGGTTGATAAGCTCGCCGTGTCGCAGAGATTGGATAATGAACGGCGAGTGGGTCGTACCGATCAACTGGATGTTCGGAAACAGCTCTCTTAGCTTCTCAACGATCTGCCGCTGCCACTTTGGGTGGAGGTGTAGTTCCAGCTCGTCGACGAGAACGACTCCGTGGCCTTCAAGAGGGTTAGCAAGCTCTGGATTCGCGAGAGTTAGACGCCGAACTAGATCACCGAGCATCGCGATAAATGCTCTCTCACCGTCTGATAGCTGACTAATTGAGAAGCGGTCGTCACCTTTCCGTATCAGTAACCGCAACGGATTAGTTTCGACTTCGAGTTCGCCGAAACCTTCGAGAAATGTCCTAATTGTTGTGCGCATCGCCTGAAGCGGACGATCATCTTCTTCGGCGTGCCACACTCGTAGCCGATGCATCAGCTCACGGAAGTCGATTGGTTTTGGGGCGAGTGCGTCACGGTAGGCGGCTTGTGATGCAGACGGAGCATCCTGTGGGAGCCTTCTCGGAAGCCTACACCCTGACCGATCGGTCGAGTAATAGACCGCGACGGGAGCCTGGTCATCCGGCCGGGTTGGATCGCCGTAGATGTTAAGCACGTGCTCTTTAACAGCGGCATTTACTCCCCTGACACGAGGCCTCCGCGTCGCGGGATCGCGGGAAAGCGAGAAAGTGATCGGCACATCCCCGCAGAGGATGTCCATCTCCAAGGAGGCTTCAACTTCACCAACGGTGATGTCAGACTCGGCGAGGGAGCGCTGCGTGCCACTTGCCAGTGAAACCGCTTTGAGGAAGCGGAAGAGCAGCAACGCGAGTCCGTCGAGCATCGCCGATTTACCTCGGCCGTTTATGCCAGCAACGACGGTGAACTCTTCGCCGAACTCGAACGTCTTCTCACCGCGGAATCCGCGGTAGTTCTTCAACGTGAGTCTGCGGAGCCTCATGCGTACGGCACCTCCGTCGCTCCGGTCACCGCCGACGAGATCAGAGCAGAGCGACGTTCCGTGAGTAAATCCCAACTGCACCGTGCCGCTTTCGCAAGCCTGTCGATTGCCGTTGACAATGACTCGATACGTCTAACGATTGCTTGTTGCTCATCTAGTGGAGGCAACGGTATCCGTAGTTTAGACACCGCCTCACATGTCAGAGCCCCTTTTGTACCGCCAGAACCATCACTGATATTGCGGAGGTAGCTGTAGCACGCATCTAGCAGTGAGCGGAGGTACGTTGGGTCAAGTCGTTTCAGGTCCGGTGAGATGAACGCCATGTGCTGATTGATCGTTGACGGATAGCCCAACAAGACGGCCATCCCTCTGGTCTTGCCTTGCCCTGTAATTCCAATCAGAACAGAGTTCGGTCGGACAAGTGGCAGGTGGCACTCTTTGATTGCCTGATCTGTGACGAAGAATTCTGCCGGTGGAACTACGTCATGGTTGACGACAGAGCTATTCAACCACGGAATAGTGCCGTTCGACCAGTAGCTGAGGTTGTCACGCTTCGGTGTTGAACCGTTGCCCACTTGAGCGAGATGACCAAGCTTCCAAAGTCGCCAATGCTCCGGAATCTCTCCCAACCACTTAACGCCTGAGTCCCGCATCGGGGCGTCGGGGTTGAGGCCGCGGGTGACTGCGTGGGTG
>JANQQY010000669.1 GCA_028284845.1 Spirochaetales bacterium | reverse complement strand
GATGTCATCGCGCTTGCCGGTCTTCTTCATCCAACGGCCAACGATCCGTTCCGTTTCTGTTCCGCCGTAACGATTAGCGGTGTCAAAAAAGTTGATACCAAACTCAATCGCCGCATCCATGATGCGAAACGACTCGTTCTCGTCTGCCTTCATTCCAAAGTTCATCGTGCCAAGGCAGAGTCGGCTCACCTTGACGCCTGATTTCCCAAGTTTCGTGAATCTCATGTGGCGGATTCTATCAGACCTGTCCTTCTTCAATCCAAGAGACGCACGGGCAAGCCGGATCGAGTATGATTGGGCGATGGATCGATTCCAGACCATCGTCATCCCGGAGCCCGATTCACGATTGCGTCCGTTCGTCGACCGCTTGCGGAGATGGGCACGCGAGGTCCGTACCTTTGATACACCCGTTGGAGACAGCACCGATCTCTCGAGCCGTATTGGGGACGCCGACGTCGTTCTGCCGATGGGTGGCACGCGACTGACCGCAGAGGTCATCAACGCGGCGCAAAGCCTACGCTACATCGGTCTTGGCGCGACACTCTTCTCCGGGATCCACTCGAACATCGACCTCGAGGCGGCAGCGGCCCGGTCTATCCCGGTAACAGGCGTCCGAGACTACGGAGACATTGGCGTTGCTGAATGGGTCGTGGCGGAGGCGGTACGATTTGTGAAGCGACCGGAGCTCAATGGCGAACTCGCCGGAACGCCGGTGGGCATCATCGGGGCCGGCGCCGCCGGAGGGTTGACGGCGCGCAGCCTGGCCGCCCTGGGTGCCGATGTCAGGTACACGGGCAGAGGAAGGAAACATAAGATCGAGGCCGATGGGATTCCCTACCAGCCACTCGACTCGCTTCTCTCGGAATGCCTGATTGTTTCGATTCATCTACCTCGAAACACGATGATCGTCGGCGCGCGAGAACTCGAACTCTTCGGGGCCGGCAAGCTCCTGATCAACACCTCGGTGGGGCTGCCGGTCGAGGTGGACGCCCTGTCGAACTGGCTGAACGATCCGAACAACCTGTTCGCCGCGGACATCGAGGGAATAGGCGCCCTCATGGACACCGCGGCGACACATCCCCGAATCAGCTACCTGCCTGCGACCTCGGGATACACCGCGCAGGCGGCCGAACGACTCTACGCCGAAGTCGAACGCCAGTTGGTTGCGTTCCTACAACAGCGTACGCGCCCGCAGGCGCGCGGTGAGGCACCCTACCAGGCGTAAGCCTCCGGCGTGGGCTGATTGTTCCGGAGTTCCCTTCCGTTTGCGAGCGGGAAGATCTCATTGAGGCGATCGATCACCTCGGCATCGAGTTCGATCTCCGCAGCCCGAATGACGCCCTCGAGGTGCTCGACAGTTCGAATGCCCACAATCGCAGAGGTCATCGCCGGATGCGCGAGGGTCCATGCGATCGCTACGTTTCGAGGCTCTTCTCCGATTTCCTTGCAGAGGCTCTCAAACTGATCAAGAACGGGATTTCCTTCCAGATCGATCCCATATTCGGCGGAAACCGACGCGGTCCGGCTCCCCGCCTCCGGCTTCCGATTTCCGGTCAGAAGGCCGCCGGAGAGCGGCATATAGGCGAGAACTCCAATGCCAAAGCGCTTCGCCGCCGGCAAGACCTCGAGTTCCGGGTATCGGCAGAAGAGATTGTACATGTGTTGTTCTGAGACCAGACCGAGTCCACCTCGTTCGGCCGCGGCCATCTGGAGTTCGGCGAGTGCCCAACCCGGGTGATTACTCGTGCCGACGTAGATGACATCTCCGTCTGCGTGAAGCCGCTCGAAGCTGCCCCAGAACTCCTCCGGTGTGATCGTTCGATCGAGATGGTGAACCTGATAGAGATCGATACGATCGGTCTGAAGCCGCTTCAATGAACCTTCAGCCTGCTTGCGAATCTTATAGTCGGAGATGCCCACGCCGACGTTTGGCCATTCGCTCGCGTTTCGGTCGTACCAATAGACCTTCGTCGCGAGGACGACCTTGTCCCGCTTCGTGGGATCGTTCGCAAACCATCGGCCGATGATTTCCTCTGAGAGACCAAAGCTCTCAGACATGCCGTAGATGTCGGCCGTGTCAAAGAAGTTGATTCCGTGATCGATCGCCATATCCATGATCCGGAGCGACTCCTCCTCAGTCGCCTTGGTACCAAAGTGCATGGTCCCCAGGCAGATTCGGCTCACCTTGGTATTCGATTTCCCTAGATTTGAGTAGATCATTCGTCTCCTTTCGCGCACTTCAATTATGCCTTACAATTTCGGACATGAAAGAAATGATGCGCCACACTCCGGGCAAGATCTATTTGATCGCCCTTCTCCTGTCCATCGTTGTCTTTATTGCGCTGCTTGTCACGGGCATCACTGATGCCGATGAGAGCGGCGAGCCTATCATTCTTTTTGGCTGGATGACGATGCCCCTCTTCGTTGGAGTGCTCTACGTAGCTTTTTGGCTGATAGCGTACCTGATCTACTTCTTTGTCTTCTGGCCGTACAAGTAGGAGCAGCACATGGCAGCAACAATTCTCTTTCTGACACTCTTTGGCGCGGTCGTCGTTCTGATGGCAGCCTATGGATACCGGATCTCGGCGAAGACCGCCGAGGACTACATGCTGGGCGGCCGGACAATCGGCGTTGTGGTCATGTTCTTTTTTGTCCTTTTTGCCATTTCGTCCGCCTGGACCTTCTACGGATTCCCCGGACTCTTGTTTACGCAAGGGCCCGGCTACGTCATGTTCATCTGGGGAAGTGTGGCGGGCTTCGCAGGGCTCTACATGTTCCTGGGGCCGCGTCTGTGGGCGTTGGCAAAAATCAACCGATTCCTTTCGCCTGTTGAGGTTCTTGCCGAACGCTACGAGAGCAAGGGACTCCGTCTTATTCTCTCGATCAGCATCCTCGCATTCGTCGTTCCCTACGTGGGGATTCAGCCGCTGGGCGTTGGAGCCGGCTTTGAGGCACTGACCGGTCTGCCGGCCATCTGGGGCGCGATCTACACGGCAGTGATCTTGATCGTGCTCGTCATCCTTGGCGGCATGAGAATCGTCGCCTGGGTCAACATCTTCCTTGGTGTCGTCTACGTGACGGCGCTCCTTGGAAGCCTCATCTGGGCCGTGAACCGACTCTTCCCCGGCGGCCTCACAGAGGCCGTGCAGATCATTGCGGAAAATCGGCCGGAGATGCTCTCTACTCCCGGACCGACCGGTGAGTACACCTCGATCGTCCTCGCCGGCACCTTTGTCGTCGGTCTCCTCGCCTTTGCCTGGCCTCACGTTGCGATTGGTTGTATGACCGCACGTGACAAATCGCTCTTCAAGTGGTTCCCGCTTTTGATCTTTGTCTTTGGCGGACTCTTCTTCTACATCATCCCGTTTATCTGGGGCTCGGTCGTTGCACCGGCCGCGATTTCAGTGGAAGAGGTGCAGGAGCTGGCTACGCAGAATGGAGTCACCCTGCAGGTAGAGGCCGACCGCG
>JANQQY010000666.1 GCA_028284845.1 Spirochaetales bacterium | reverse complement strand
CCGTACCAAAAAGTACGACCAGATCGCCGCTATTCGCATCGACCTCTCGGGCCTCTCGATCCGAGAGGCGGAGACCAGAGTCGTGCGCGAAATCAAGACTCGGCTGGAGGCCAGCGATGGCAGGTAGCAGCTTTGGCCATCTCTTTCGACTCACCACATTTGGTGAGTCGCACGGTGGCGCCGTTGGCGTGATCGTGGATGGAGCAACGCCGCAGGTGGAGATCGACGAGGCGCTGATCCAGAAGCAGCTCGACCGGAGGAAACCGGGCCAGAGCTCGATTACGACGCCGAGGAAAGAGCCCGACACGGTCAACATCTTGAGTGGCGTCTTCCAGGGCAAGACCACCGGAACGCCGATTCTGATGATTCTCTACAACTCTGACGCCGACCCATCTGCGTACGACGAGATCAAGGGCATGTTTCGTCCGGGGCACGCCGACTACACCTATCTGCAGAAGTACGGAATTCGCGACTACCGAGGCAGCGGCCGCGCGAGTGGACGAGAGACCGCTGGTCGCGTTGCGGCCGGAGCGATCGCACGAAAGCTGCTCGAGCGTCGCGGAGTCTCCGTTCTGGCCTATACGAAACGTGCCGCCGGGATCGAGTGCAAGCGCTTTGAACCGGATCAGATCGAGGGCAATATGCTTCGGGCCTGTGACCCGGATGCCGCCGCTCAGATGGTAGAGAAAATAGAATCGATCAAGGCAACTGAGGATTCGGTAGGCGGAGTCGTTGAGTGTCGCGTCAGCGGCATCGATGCCGGCCTTGGCGAACCGGTGTTTGACAAGCTCGACGCCGAACTCGCCCACGCGATGATGAGTGTTGGCGCAGTGAAGGGAATCGAGTTCGGAGCCGGGTTCAGCGCTGCCGATATGACAGGGAGCGAACACAACGACGAAATGGGACCCGACGGATTCCTCACGAACAACGCGGGCGGAATCATCGGCGGCATAACAACCGGAGAGGAGATCATCTTTCGTGTAGCGGTAAAGCCGGTAAGCTCGATCTCACGGCCACAAAAAACCGTTGATCTCGAAGGTGATGAGCGAACGATCAGGACGGAAGGTCGACACGATGCGTGCATCTGCCCCCGCATCGTTCCAGTGGTGGAAGCAATGGCCTGCCTCGTGATCGAGGATCACTACAAGCGGCAGGCAGCATTGCACGCCTGACTACTCCTCGGGAGAGAAGTCTTCCTTGAGTGCGCCGCACATGGGGCACACCCAGTCTTCCGGGATGTCGGCGAATGAGGTTCCAGCCTCTACTCCATTGTCCGGATCGCCATCTGCAGGGTCGTAGATATACCCGCATACATTGCAAACGTACTTCTGCATGGTGTTCTCCTTTCGGGATTTCTACCGCCTCGCGGTGCGCTTAATGTAGTAAATATCAAGCCGGTCGTGCATCGTAGCGGTCGAGCCAGAGCGACTCGTCGAAGCGCGGATTGATACCCGGTCGTGTGAGAGAGAAGTCGAACCGAACCGGATCGTCGGGGTCAATTCGACGGAGTGACTCGGTTATCTCTCTGGCAGCGAGCAGCGAGGGTTGCGCGCGGGAGGTCATGCCAAGGTGCCGCGCGACACGGATGACGTGAGTGTCAACCGGGATGAGGAGATCTGAGGGAACAAGGACCCGCCAGCCACCCGGATCAATCTCGTCCGATCGGACCAGCCAACGAGCAAAGAGACACAGACGCTTGATCGCGCTGCCCTTCTCCGGATGCGAGAGGAGAATCGACCGATCCAAGCTCCCTCCGGCGTGCCGCACAACCTCATCCACCAGCCGCCGTAAACCCGAGAGAAGGCGCTCCTCGCCTTCCGCGTAAGCCGAGATTCCGAGCGCAAACGCGTTCTCGAGCGATCCGTGTTCTCGCAGGACACCCGCGATGCCGGACAAGAATCCCACAATCTGCGATTGGTCAAAGAATCGGTAGACAAATCCGCCAAAGCGACGCTCGAGTCGCGCTGCATCGGACTCGAGCAGAGCACGACGAAGGGAGGGGTCGATCTCCCGGAGCCTCGCGACTACGCTACGGACGACGCTTACAATCGCCTCAACACGACCAAGCGCGAGGCTCGATGCGATCAGCGCAACGATCTCTCGCTCGGAAGGATCCGATTCTTCCCGAACGACTTCGAGTGGATCAGGCGAGATCAGCTCTGCTCGATGAAACAGATCGTAGGCTCTCTCGCAGAATGCCCGATAAGGGATCTGGTCCGGCACGATCTACTCGTCCCCCTCGTCGGCATCACTATCGATTTCCTCCTCATCCTCCGCCACGGGAAGCCTCCTACGACCGAGATGAGCGATGACCAGGACTCCGCCGACCAGCACAAACAGGACGGGCCACCAGACCCGAACAACCTCCGAAAAACGAGCTGAGACGATGCCGAGGGAGAATGGAAGAAAGACAAATGAGAGGAGAACCATCGCCGCGCCGGGCGTGACGAAGGTCACGCGAGAACCTCCGCGCTTGCGCATACCATAGAGGAAGAGAGCGAGACCGATGATGGTCAGGAAGAGAGGCCAGACGGAACCGAGCGCCACCGGAACCGCGGTAATCGCCGCGAGAAGGAGCAGGCCGGAGAAGAGCAGAGACATTCCAAAAAAGAGGTAGGAGTCTCGCCCGTCCCGGAACACGCGCAGGTAGAGCAGAACCAGTCCACCGACGATTGCAGCCACCGGCCACAACGAGGCGACCGTCTCGAGAAAGCCGGCAGTCCAGAGCAGAAGGACCAGTCCGGCGAGCACAAAAGAGACCCCGATGACGATGAGCTTGTTGGGGAAGCGTGGGCGGGACATCGCCCCATAGTACAGTGCCGACCACGCGTTGCCAACGAATCGGCCGGACCGTATACTCCCGGCCAGTGAGAGTGCGGTGGAGACGCGGATGCGTCGCATGTGCAGCGGTTTTTGTAGTTGGGATGCTCCTGGGTGCCTGTTCCGATCGAGCGTCATACTTCCTTGGCAACGAGGTTGATCGCGAGGCAAGCGAGCTCTTTCAGTTGGCCGAAACGACGGACAACCCACAGGTGCGAGCGACTGCCGTACACCAGCTTTCCAAACACCTCATCGACAAGCGCGGAACCAGGCCTCTCATCGTCTACCTTGGCACCTATACAGAGCAGAATCCTGATGATCCCTACAACGGTTTCTATCTCTACCTTGCCGGACAGGCCTACCTTGCAGACGGCTCTCCGGAGCTGGCCGTTCACTACTTTGAGCGCGTGGTCGATCTCTACCCAGCCGTTCATCTCGCCGACCTCTCCCTGCGAGAGTCCGCACTCTACGAACTCGTTCGTCTCTCCACGGATCCTGAGCAGCGAGCGCGCTACTATCGGCTGCTCATCGAGGAGTTCCCAGAGGCCGAGAACCGAGGGCTTCTCTACTACCGACTTGCAGAGAACCTGGCGATGCTTGGTGAGTGGGATGCCGTCTACGCGGCGTACGCCGAGATTCTTCGGTACACCAATCTAGAGGTTCCGGGTGAGCCGGACGCCTACCGTGAGATTCAGGATCGACTCGAGTTTCACAACAGCAGCAAGAATTGGACTCTCCCAACCGTAGAGGACCTGAGGCGGACCATCACATGGGCTCTCGTGAACAAGGACACGCGAACACTCGCACGATATCAGGCACAGGTGAACTTCTTCACCCGCAGCTGGGAGCAAGACTTCGACGACCCGAATGCCTCGCCGGACTGGAACATTGGAGAGCTCCTCCGCGTGACACGACGACTCAGCATTCGACCGGAGGTCGATCTCGATGCGGACGGGGATGAAGCCTATCTCTACACATTCGGCTGGGGGCTGCGCATTCGAACCTGGTATCTCTACTTCCGGCAAGTCGACTACCCGCCTGACCCGGCGATCCACGGCACGTGGGAATGGGCGGGAATCTTCCTTGGTGAGCGGTTGTAGGCAGCGGCTATACTGATCGCGCCGCATATCCGACAATAAAGAGGTGAGAGTCCTCGTCGCAACCATACTCCTCTTCCTCGCTCCAGCCCTCTGGGGCCAGCAGACAAACGTGGAATCGGTGGAGGTCGATTGGATGAATGGGTTGCTTCGAACAACCCTCTCGCGCCCGCTCGACGGATCAGATTCTGCAGACGCACTCTCCCGCGCTCGCCGTGCGATTCAGCGCGACATGCCCGATCTGATGGTTGGCGTGATTGGTTCGATCATGCTCGACTCCGCGGGAACCATCGCCGATCGTTTGCTGCAGGATCCGGGACGCGTCGCAGGGCTCGCACGTGTCGCCGCTCAGGCCGAGCCGGTGCGTTCGTCGCCAAGCAGAGACTTGCGGAGCGCTCACATCCAGTTCGAGTTGCATCTCTACCGTGACATCGCGCCGGTCTTCGTCGATCACGAAACGCCGCTCCCACTCGACGGGCGAATTGGATGGCAACCGGATCGCGGCTACTCCGGGATCATGATCATCGCTGATTTTCCACTCGATCGATTTGCTGAAGAGATGAGCGCAGATCTTGAGCCGACGCTTTTTCCGGGCTTCTACTTCGCTACCGGAACCCCTTCTCTTCTCTTCCGGATTGCCGAAGCGTCGCACTTCCCGGCCGAAACGCTCACGCAGTCGGGTCCGGCTCTCTACTCAAGCGACTATGCTTCTCCAGAGGTCGTGGCACGGGTTGGCCCACGTCCTCTCCGTATCCTCGCACGCGGTGTCTTCGGCGACTCTCCAACTGATATCATCGTGAGCGAAGCGGATGCCCGATTGATCCTTGGGAGTGACACGCTGAAGGATCATTTTTCGAACGGCCGGATAACGATCATCGTCTCAGAGGCGCAGCTCTCCGGTTGACTTTGGAATAGGGTTGTGGTGTATTCACCGACGTCATGACGTTGGTCCGTGCATCCCGCCTCGCTCTGATCCTCTCCTTCGTCGCGATCGTTCTCTCGTGCGGCTCCGCGCCTATCGGATATGGCGTCGTACTCTGGGCACCCGACGGCTCTGACATGGAGTCCGGAGAACTTGTCACTGTTATTGATGAGTCTGAGATCACCGATACCTTTACCGTCGTCGCAGCGGATGGCTCAGAATCGATCCTGCCGCGCTGGCGGATCGACTTCTTTGAAGTCGAGGCGGATGCCGCAGCCCGAGCCGACAACTACGTGTCGGTCTTTGACGGAAACACCGGGCTGATGGCACGCGCGACCCGGAACGCCCTTCCCATTCGCTCGGACCCGGAGGCGACCTCCACCAATACAGTCTATCGACTGAGGCTGGATGAAGAGATCAAACTCGTGGGTCGGCAGGCCGAGGAGACTGACCTTGAAGGACTGATCTCGTTCTGGTACGAGGCGCTCACGACGACCGGAGAGCGTGGATGGGTCTTTGGCTATACCCTCGAGGTCTACGACCCGGCCGACCCATCGATTGTTCAGAGTGGCGGCAGAACGGAAGACCCGTTCCTCGATCTGCTGCTCAACAACATCTGGCGTCCCATCTACTACGTCGACATGATCGCAAATGATGCGATCGACCTGGAGCTCTTTCGGATTGAACACGGGCTCTTCCCCGACCCCGCATCCAACACGTTTGAACTGGTGCTACCGGCGCACGCCGAGCTCTTTGGATACGATCGTGTCACCCGCGTTGGGAATCGCCGATACATCGCCGAAGGAACCTCTCTCTCGTTCACCTTCCAACGCGGCGACGAGCTCAGCCTCCAGTACAACCATGACGGAGAGAGCTACGTCATTGCGATGCAACGAATCGAAGTGCCCATCGAAGAGTACATCGAGGCGGAGAGTGCACGCCGAGAGGAGATCTACCAGCAGCTCCTCGACTTTGGTCCCAACTACCAGAGCGATAACTATGGGACACTCAACTTCGAGTCCGGCCAGCGGTTCACATGGGGCGGGTATGACCGACTCGTCCCGTCTGTTGTACCGGCGTCCGCCTCGGCTCTTGGCCGGGTGGAACTCGGTCTCTTTCTTGAGCGTAGCCTTGGAGAGCAATTCGACGGAGCACTCCAGTTCCTTTTTTCCGGCGCGAGCACGCCTGCGAGTTTTGCGTATGCAATTGAACCACTGGGGATCCGTCTCGTTTGGATTCCGCCGGACGACATTGAAGACCGACTGGTGACTCGAGTCGGTGCAAATACCCTGACCATCTTTATGTCGTCGGCTGCAAACTAATGCCTCAGATTCAGGCGTCCGCAGTGTC